>WAJY01000113.1 GCA_015523645.1 Geoglobus sp.
CTCCATAACCTTGGTATGTTTTGCTTTGCACAACTCCAACACAATTTTCATCCGAAAAATTTAAAGCTTCTGTTTGTTTTTGAAACTTCTAGCTGCGACGAACATGCTATCATCTCATAAACCACTAATTTTTTATGCAAACTCTATAATTGTATATTATGCAAATTAACAAAAAATTTTCATAAACTCGTTTGCACCTAAACACAAGAATCCAAAAAAGCAAAATTTATTGTAGGTTATTCTCACTCAATCTGATAAATCCGAGCTTTCTATCCAAAGACTTTGGAATCTCGTTAGCTTCTATCAATAAAGGGAATTTGACATTGTCTGAGATACAGACGCTTTGAAAAATCTTCGAAAGAATTAAATAACAAAAATTTTGTAACGATTCTTCATGACGAGCATTCTCTTAAATCTCATTTTTAACGGAATTCTTATCGGCGGGCTTTATGCTCTCGCCGCTATCGGATTAACGCTCGTTCTTGGTGTTATGAGAATAATCAATGTCTCCCATGGCGCATTCTATACTCTTGGTGCATACTTTGCATTCCTCTTTTCTGTAATGCTCGGCTTTAGCTATCCCATCGCCTTCTTTCTCTCAATTTTTGTGGTTTTTATAATCGGTGTGGTTTTTGGCAGGGTTTTCATCAAGCCTATAAGAAAGGAGGAGTTGAACGTTCTAATCCTAACCTTTGCAATGGCTTTTGTCATCGAGGAAATCTTGAAATTTGCATTTGGACCGAGATACAGAAACATTCCACCATACCTCTCTGGAACCTTGGACATTTTTGGAGGATCTGTTGATATTCAGAGAGTCTTCTCCTTTGCCTTTGCTGTGGTGATACTTGTGACTCTTCTCATTGTTCTAAAATTTACAAAGCTTGGCAAGGCTATGAGGATGGTTGCCGAGGATGAGGAAGTTGCGGGACTGCTTGGAATTAATGTTGAAAGAATTCACAACATCTCGTTTGGGTTTGGTGCACTGCTTGCAGCATCTGCAGCAGCACTCCTCAGCCCAATTTATCTCCTCTATCCTGCAATGGGCTGGGATCCTTTGCTCAAATCCTTTGCAATTGTCATATTCGGCGGTATGGGTAGTATAGCAGGTACGATATTTGCTGGGTTGATATTTGGGGTGGCTGAGGTTCTTACAGGTTACTACATCTCTCCAACCTGGAAAACAGCAGTGCCATTCATTTTACTGATACTTATAATCTCAATAAAACCAACAGGTCTTTTTGGTGAGGAAACATAGGGGTGGTTGAATGAGCATAGAGGCGTTGAAGCTGCCAAAGAGGTACAAACTCGTTATTTTGTATCTCATCATCGCTATTCTCTTACCCTTCATAATTCCGAGCATCTACATTCTGCATGTTCTAATACTGGCTCATCTCTACGTTATATATGCAACAAGCTGGGACATACTCACAGGCTATACAGGACAGCTCAATCTTGGGCATGCAATGTTTTTTGGTTTAAGCGCATACGTTGTTGGAATAACTAACACAATGCTCAACTTTCCATTGACACTTTCGATTCTTATTGGAATAGCTTCTGCTTTCTTGCTCAGCTTGGTTGTTGGAATCCCATGCCTAAGGCTGAGAGGCCCCTATCTTGCAATAACAACCTTTTCATTTTCCTGGGTTCTTTTTCTCTTGGCTAGCAGTGCTATGATATGGCTGAGTGGTGGTGAGGAGGGAATCAGGGGAATAAACACGCTTTTAGTGGGAACACGCCCGAACTACTATCTCTCCCTTTTTGTTATGCTTTTAATTGTGTTTTTTCTTTACAAAATTGCAAATTCAGATTTGGGATTGATGCTAAAGGCAATAAAGGAAGACGAGGATGCAGCGTTAGCCTGTGGTGTCGATACAACGAGATACAAGCTTCTTGCCTTCATAATTAGCGGTACACTTGCAGGAGTAGCCGGGGCGTTTTATGCTCAATACATGAGAATTGTCACAACAGACGTTGTTTCACTTGAACTTTCAGCATCTGCGATAGCATTCTCGCTAGTTGGAGGAATAGGCACAATCATAGGACCGGCAATCGGTGCTTACATTCTCACAATTCTTTTTGAGGGATTTGCCTGGCTTGCCGATTACAGGGTCTTTGTTTACAACCTGATAATTGTTCTGTTTGTCCTCTTTTTACCTGGAGGTATTGTGAGTCTGAGAGAAAGCTTAATTGAGAAAAGGAGGAGAGTGAGCGAGCATGAGGGATGATATTTTAAGGGTGGAGAGGTTAAGCAAGCACTTCAGGGGTTTAAAGGCGGTAGACGACATAACATTCTCTGTAAAGGAGAGAGAATTCTTGGGAGTGATAGGGCCAAACGGAGCTGGAAAGACAACCCTTTTCAATCTTATCACAGGTTTTCTCAAGCCAACTTCTGGAAGTGTTTATTTTAAAGATAGAGACATAACAAGGCTGAAGTCCCATGAAAGGGTGAAGCTGGGGATAGCAAGGACGTTTCAGGTTACCCGTCCCTTTAAAAAGCTCAGTGTTAAAGAAAACGTGAAAATTCCTGCAATAGTTTCCCACAGGGATGGTAAAGTGGACAATGTTGAGGAGTTTACAGACCAAATCCTTGAAATGGTTGATTTGATTAAGAAAAAAGATTTGAAGGCAGAAAATCTTCCACATGGTGAGATTAGGAAGCTTGAGATTGCAAGGGCTATGGCAACAAAACCCGAATTGCTTTTGCTCGATGAACCATTCTCTGGGCTTACAAGTGAAGAGATATCTGCACTACAGGATGTGATAGCAAGGATACATGAAGAAGGAATAACTGTCATACTCATAGAGCATGTCCTCAAAGCCTGCATGGCTCTGTCAGAAAGAATAATTGTTCTTAATTACGGAAAGATAATTGCAGATGGCTCTCCAGAAGAGATTTGTATGGACAAACAAGTTATAGAGGCTTATCTTGGAAAAAGGGGGATGGAATTTGCTGCAGGTTAAGGATTTAACCGTCTACTATGGAAAAGCTCTGGCAATAGAGAAGGTGAGTCTTGAAGTAGAGAGGGGAGAGTTTGTTGCTGTAATAGGTCCCAATGGTGCTGGCAAGACAACTCTGTTTAAGGCAATCTCATCCCTTCTAAAGCCCCATTCTGGTGAGGTTATTTTTGAGGGTAAGAACATAACAAAACTACCTCCCCATGAGGTCGCAAAGCTTGGAATAGCTCACTGTCCTGAAAGGAGAAGACTTGCTTCTAGAATGACTGTGATGGAGAATCTTGAGCTTGGAGCTTATTTGAGAAAGGACAAAGAGAGAATAGCAGAAGATCTTGAATATGTCTATGATCTTTTTCCGGTTTTGAAGGAAAGGAGAAATCAGAAGGCAGGAACTTTAAGTGGAGGAGAACAGCAGGTGCTTGCAATAGCTAGGGCTTTGATGGCAAATCCAAAGCTTTTGATGATGGATGAACCTTCTGTTGGACTTTCTCCAATAATGAAGGAGAAGATTTTCGAGAGTATAGAGGAGATAAGGAGGGAAAGAGATATAACGATCTTGATATCCGAGCAGGATGCAAGTCTGGTTTTGCCGATGTGTGACAGGGCTTACGTTATGGAGACGGGAAAGGTGAGGATGAAAGGTGATGGAAGGGAGCTAATGAGAAATGATTACATAAGATCAAGCTACCTCGGCTTGTAGATTCTCCAAAACCCATATTTAACCAAAAAAGATATATTTGGTCTATGCTTCATTATTAATCACAATAATTTGGGGGTGTTTGTGTGCCGGTTTTGGAAATGGGTGTGAGCAGAAGGAGCTTTCTTAAGGGTGTTGCTTTCGGAGCAGCATCTCTAATGATGGGAAGTTCCTTGCTTGGTTGTACACAGAAGCCTGAGGAGAAGAAGCCACTAAAGCTCGGAGCCCTTCTTCCGCTCTCAGGACCATCCTCTGAAGGAGGAAACAGAATGAAGAACGCTTTTGAAATGGCTAAGGATGATATAAACAGTAGGGGAGGCGTTCTTGGAAGAGAGGTGGAGCTAGTTTATTATGACACAGCCGGAAACGCAGAAAAGGGAGTAACTGGAGCGAAAAAACTTATAGAAGAGGACAAGGTTTTTGCTCTAATAGGACTCTATACAAGCGGAGTGGCTCTAGCTGTTGCAGAGGTGGCAGCGGATTACAGCATACCGATGATGGTTACAGTTGCAGCCTCACCAAAGATTCCGGGACTTGTGAAGGAGAATCCAGAGAGATACAAATACTTGTTCAGAACGGGAGCAGATGTGACTCACTTCACCTTAAATACCGCACCTTTTGTGACTGACATAGTAGGAGCGAAAACATATTACTATGTTGGACAGGAAGCAATATGGTCAAAGGCTTTGGACAAGGTTTTTGAAAGCTATCTGAAGGATAAGGGCGTAACGAAGGTGGGAAATGCATTCGTTCCTAGAGGCACTCAGGAATTCAGCTCAATAATTGCAGACATAAAGACAAAGGATCCTGATGTTGTTGTTGCAAGCACGGTGTCTGCTGAAGGTGTTCCATTTGCTAAGCAGTATTACGATGCAAAGGTTCCCGTGCCATTTATAGCAACAGCCGGTGTTCTAACATTTGAAGATGTGGTCAAAAAGATGGGAGAGAAGGGCAATTATGTCTGCTTCATGAGCTGGTGTTGGGATGTTCCGTTTACATCAAAAACAAGGGATTTTTATAGAAGATACAGGGAAAGATACGGATATGCTCCAACGGGATACGAGGATGTTAGAAGCTATGATGGGCTTATGGTTTTTGCAGAAGGAATAAACAAGGCTGGAGAACTGGACTATGACAAGATCAAGGAGGCTTTGGAGACAAACAAGTTTGAGAGTGTTGCAGGCTTTTACGAGTTTGATGAGGGGCATCAGGCAAAATGGGGGGAAGGATTGTTAACTGGAGTGATAGGAGAATGGTACAATGGAGAGGCAAGGATACTGTGGCCAGACAATGTCAAAACAGGTGAGCTTGTAAAGGCTCCATGGTGGAGGATATAGAAGCATTGAAAGGGGGCAGTCTGTTGGAGAAACCTTGGTATAAGTTTTATCCAAAGCATGTATCTCCAAATTTGAGTTATCCTGAAAGAACTGTGCATCAGAATCTCAGAATTTCTGCTGAAGAGTATGGAGAAAGGGAATGCGTGATATTTGAAGGAAATTCCTATTCATACAAGAAAGTCTTGGAGCTATCAACGAGAATGGCAAATGCTCTCATCAAGATGGGAATTGAAAAGGGAGGCAGGGTGGCTGTTTATCTGCCAAATCTCCCTCAATTTATAATATCCTATTACGCAATACTTTTCTGTGGTGGTGTTGTTGTTGCGTGCAATGCCATGTATCGTGAGAAGGAGATCGAGTACCTTTTGAAAGATTCAGGAGCTAGAGCTGTAATAACCCTTGATGAGCTGAAGCCGATTGTTGAAAGTGTATCAGAGAAAACAGAAGTGGAGAGGATAATAGTTACAAGCAGGGAGGAATCAGGAGTGTTGGCAACTTCTGAGGGAAAAGAAAAAGGAGACTTTCTGAGTTTCATTAATGAAGGAGACTTTGAGTTTCCCGATGTTCATGTAGATCCAAAAGAGGATCTTGCTGTTCTTCAGTATACAGGCGGTACAACCGGAACGCCGAAGGGTGCCATGCTCACACATTACAACCTAATTGTGGATCAGACTCAGGAAGCTGTGTGGTTTGGTTTTGGAGAGGGAAAGGAGACTGCGATAATTTTCCTTCCGCTCTCTCACATCTATGGCATGAATTGGTGTATGAACACGATGATCATGGTTGCAGGGACGATTGTCCTGATGGAGAGGTTCAATCCTGAAAAGGTTCTAGAATATGTGAACATATACAGTCCAACGATTTTTTACGGTGTTCCAACTGCATACATAGCACTCCTCAATCATCCTGATGTTACAAAGGCTGATTTTACAAAAATGAGAACGTGTTTCAGTGCGGCAGCACCTCTACCACCAGAGGTAAAGAGGAAGTGGAAGGAGGTGACAAATGCCGACATAATAGAGGCTTGGGGTCTTACAGAAGCCTCTCCCTGCCTTACATGCACTCCTGTTGGGATGTATGGGGAGAATCTGATAGGGGTTCCAATGCCCGACACCGAGGTTAAGGTGGTTGATGTGGAGACAGCAGAGGATTTGCCTCCAGGTGAGGTGGGAGAGCTTGTGGGCAAAGGTCCTCAGATAATGAAGGGATACTGGAACAAGCCAGAAGAGACAGCAAATGCTCTGCGTGATGGATGGCTTTTCACAGGAGATCTTGGCTACATGGATGAAAATGGTCTTTTCTATTTTGTTGACAGAAAGAAGGACATGATAAATGTTGCAGGATACAAGGTTTGGCCAAATGAGGTTGAGGAGGTGCTTTATGAGCATCCAGCGGTAAAGGAAGCTGCAGTGGTTTCATCACCTGACAGTGTTAAGGGAGAGGTACCAAAGGCTTTTGTTGTTCTGAAGGATGAATACAGAGATAGATTGGATAAAGAGGAGCTTGTGGAGTTTTGCAAAAAGAAGCTTGCTCCGTTCAAGGTTCCAAAAAAGATTGAGTTTGTTGATGATCTGCCCAAATCGCCTGTTGGTAAGATACTGAGGAGGGTTTTGAGAGAGAAGGAATGGGGAAGATAGCTACTTCCTCCTTTTATTTCTCGGCATGCAGATTATCTCCTTTATTTCCATGTTAAAAAAGCTGTTCATGTGGGCTGGTCTTATTATAACAGCAGTATCTGCCCCCCTAGCTCTTCCTCCAATGGCTACAACCTCTTCTATCGGTATCGCACCACTGTCCGCAGCCATTATTGCAATCTCAACGCACACCTTGAGACCGTGTCCGAATAGTGCTCTTAAAGCTTCTGCTATTGCCTCAACTCTACTAACACCTCCAAGCTTTCTGCTAATACTTCTCTCCACCCCGCTCAGAATGTGACTCTGTCTTACGATTCTCACTCCCCTCTCAATCAAGAATCTCTCCGTTTCCTCATCCATCGAATTTTTTCCCTCTTCGTAAAACCCTGTATGGTAGGTTACGCACACAAACTTCAACCCCTTTCCCTCGCCATATTCAAGAACCTTCTTTGCGGTGTATCCTGTGGAGGACGCAAAAACCACGTATCTCAACCCCTTTTTTAATGCCCTTTCGATTGAAAGCTTAACAGCCTCATCAGTATTTTGCCTTCCAGGAGATTCGAAGTAGTGTATTTTCTCCTCTATCACGTTATCACCCACATTGAAATGGCAATGAGCATCAAAACTATCGTGAGTATGAGTGCCAAAACCGCATACTTGGACTCACCAAAAACTATCGGTATCGGTCCTATCAATACAACACCAGCACCCTTCACTTCTGTCTTTCTTTCCGGATATTTCTCGAATCTTGCCCTATCAGTTTCCATTCCTCGGTAATCTGTTTCTCTGTAAGGGACTTCATAAAATTTTGTTTCCTCTCTCAGCCCCTTCAAGAGCAAAAAGATTCCAATTGCAATTACTGCAATGCCAAAGTATTCCAAC
>WAJY01000114.1 GCA_015523645.1 Geoglobus sp.
CTCTCCGATGAATCAATAACCCTCTGAATGTATTCCAGATCCACAGGGTTTTCAAGTTCTTTGTTGCTTGTGTAGTCAAAGCACCTCTCGCTGTATTCTGTGTCGCAGTACCAGCAGTCAAGATTGCATCCTGAGAATCTTATGAAAAGCTGTCTCACACCGCAGAATAACCCCTCTCCCTGAATCGAGTAAAAAATCTCACTTACTGGAGCTTTCATGCTCTTCCTTCATTTTTTTGTAAATCTCAACCGCTCTCTCCCACTCCTCATCGCTCAGCATTGGGTCTTTTGCATTGTTGAGCAGGAAAGCCTCTGTTCTTTCAAGGCACGTGCCACATGAGAGGCATGGTCTTTCATTTCCTTCATAACAGCTCCATGTCAGCTCGTAGGGGACTTCAAGCCTGAGACCGAGCTTAACGATCTCATCCTTTGTCATATCAACAAAAGGTGCCTTTATCTCAACAGGAGTCCAGAGATTTGCAAGATAAACTGCAGCATCAAAGGCCTTGACAAACTCCTTCCTGCAGTCTGGATAAATGCTGTAATCGCTTTTGTGAGCTGCATAATAAACTTCTTTAGCTCCAATTTTCACGGCATAGCCAGCAGCTATGGAGAGCATTATCATGTTCCTGTTTGGAACTATTGTTCTTTTCTGCACATCCTCACTGTAAAAAGCCTTTGGAACACTCTCCTCTCCAGTTAAAGCTCCAGAAGAGATGAGATCGTGGATTGATGAGATGTCCACAACTCTATGATTAACTTTTCCCCTGCTTTTTGCCTCCTCAGCAATTATTTTTGAGTGCTCGATCTCCTTTGAGTGCTTCTGTCCGTAGTAGAATGTCAGAGCATGAACCTCATATCCCTTATCAAGCAGATGGTAAAGCAGGGTTGAGCTGTCAATTCCCCCGCTGAGTATGAGGACAGCTTTGTCTTTCTTTTCCATACCTTTTCACCTCTTTTCAGCAAGTATTGGAATTTCACATTTATCCTCTTTCATCCACTTGGTCCCCCATCTTGAGACCTCTTCAATGACTTTTTTGAGATCCATACCTTTCTCGGTCAGGCGATATCTCACCGATACCGGCATTCCCGTATCAACTATCCTTTCGACAATTTTCTCTTTTATGAGGAAATCGAGGGTTGATGCGAGAACCTTTGAGGAGATCCCTGATATTTGCCTTTCAAGCTCTGAGAATCTTTTTTCACCGTTCATAAGATGGTAAACTATCACCAGCCCCCATTTCTTTGACAGAACTTCCGATGCTGCTGTCAGTGGGCAGAATTTTCCTTTGTCCATATCACACCTCATAACTCCAGACTCAAAGATGCATATAAAACTTACTTTTTACCACCTAATTACAAAAAGTAAGGAGGTGGTATCTTGCCAGTATAGGAGTGTTCTGAGAAGGAAATCAGTATGGAAGGATGTAATTTAGAATATTGAGAAATCTGTAGTTAATGTGTGTTTTGGTTGTGGTGAACTCAATTTGGATGAGTGTATTTTTGCGATAAACGAAGTATAGGTCTCAATGATTTAAGATATCTATTTTTCCAAAGATAGAGATGCATAAATGAATATAATTAAAACTTGCTTTATTAGTTTCTACTTCGCTTGTATCTAATCTAAAATAGTTTCTTAAAGTATTCCTTGTACCTCTCTCTGAGCAATTTCTTGTCAAACTTCCCAACGCTTGTTTTTGGAATCTCATCCACAAAGATGATCTCATCGGGAAGCCACCACTTTGGGAATTTCTCTCTCAAATGATTCATCAGCTCCTCCTTTATTTTCTCCTTCTCGCCTACATTTTCCAGAACAACAAAAGCCAACGGCCTCTCCTGCCACTTTGGGTGCTCAACTCCAACAACAACAGCCTCTCTGACTGAAGGGTGGAGCATCAAATGACTTTCTAAATCCTGACTTGAAATCCACTCTCCTCCGCTCTTTATCAGATCCTTCGCCCTGTCAACTATCTTTATGTATCCCTCCTCATCTACC
>WAJY01000115.1 GCA_015523645.1 Geoglobus sp.
AACAGGGGGAGAGAAGAACCTGATAAGCCCGCTCTCAGACTCCCTGATGATATCTGCACTGAAGGACTTCAATTCTGTCTTGGCTGTTGTGGATTCGGCAGTGATGGAGAGCTTTCAAGAGATGAAATAGAGATGTATCTTTCAGAGCTTAGTGATTCAGTGCTTGGAGCGAGTCTTGTCGAGATAGATGAGAGGTTCATGGAGTTTATAAGAGTGGTAGAGAGCGAGGCATCCAGAATTCCAGCCTTGGCGAGAAATGGGTATTATGGAACATACAACTTTTGGGGAGAGATTGAGATTGAGGTTTCATTTCTCAACTCCCTTGTATTTTACCTGGATCTAAAATCTGTTTATGAGAGGAGCGGGATGGCAAAGGCGGTTGAAAGAGCAAGCAAGATTGAGGAAGCGAGCAAGATTCTAAACAGAATGGGAATCAAAACCGAATACGACCTTGAAATTGGTCTTGCTATGAAAGATGGTCTTTTATAACAAGCTCGGCAGCATTCTTCCCTGCAAGGAGACTGCCATTCATGCTTCTCTCCGGATAGTTGTCTTTCGATGTTAATCCGGCATAGTAAAGACCATCAGCAAGTCTGTATGGTGTTATTAGTTTTCTGAAACCCTTTACATAGACAGCTCCGCTGTATTTCGCCTTAAAAACCCTCCACCATCTTATGTTTCTCTCTTCGAGCCCATACTTTTTAAGAGAGGAGAGCCAGAGTCTGAATAGCTGCTCATCCTGAAGTTTGCTCAGATTTTCTGGAATTGTGTATCCTGCAACGTACATCAAATGTTCCCCATAATCTTCTAGGGGCATGAAGTTTGTGTGCTCTATTGTTGCTCCAAAAGGCTCATTCGGGTAATTTACCCAGTACAGGTTTTCTGTAAAGGGTGAGTCCATTGAAATGAGGAGACATATGCTGCTTTGATACCTGACAGGCTTAATCCCAAGCTTCTCACCGAGACTTCCAAGCTCAGGAATTGGAGCGGTAAAAACTATTGAATCAAACTTCTCCCCATTAACAGTCCATTTTCCACTCTTCTCTATTCTTGCTTTTTCTTTCCTTATTTCAAGATTTTCTGAAAGCCTCTCCACAAGCTGGTGAAACCCTCCTCTCAGGTAACCAAGCTCCTCCCCAAAGAGCTTTCTGTTGCTTCTTATTGATACCCTAGCTAGGAGCCATGCATAGCTAACTTCTCTATAATTTTCCCCAAACTTAGCCTTAAGTAGTGGGAGAAAGAAGTTATCATAAAGCCTTTCCCCTACATCTCTCTTCAACCCTTCTATAACGCCAGTCTCATCATACTTTTCGTATTCAATCTTTTTCGCCTTGAGAGTAAAAATTGCAAGCCTGATTTTGTCCAGAATGCTTAACCCTGGAAACTTCAGAATCTCAACAGGAGTGGAGAGAGAATAGAGATTTCCATTAAATTCCTGTCCTATTCTTGCAGTTTTCCACACAGTCTTCCCACTCAATTTTAGAGTCTTGAGGAGAGACAGAAGATAATCATCACTTCTAAAAAAGTGGTGGTAGAACTTTTCAATGCAGTATTCTCCTGTGCAAAACGAACCTGCAAGACCGCCAAGGCTGTGAGGTTCAAAGACTGCAACCTTGCAATATTCTGAAAGAATTCTTCCTGCATTCAGTCCCGATAGCCCTGCTCCAACAACAGCAACCTTCATCTTAACACGAGCTATGTTGTGTACTTTGAATTCAACTCAACGTAATCGAATGTTAGATCACACCCTATCGCATAACTCTCTCCATCGCCTTTGTGCAAATTGATTTCAATTTCCACTTTCTCAGCCTCCATCACTTCCCTGGCTTTTCCCAAATTCTCCTCTCTCACATTTCCCCTCTCAACAACAAAAACCTCTCCTTTTTTACTTTTTATCTTGATCGTCAAATCCTCATCAACCTCTGCTCCTGAATAACCAGCAGCACAGACAATTCTGCCGAAGTTCGGGTCTCCTCCAAACATGGCTGTTTTCACCAGATTTGACCCTGCAACAGCTCTTGCAACTTTTCTCGCATCGCTATTACTTCTCGCACCTTCAACCTTAACCCAGAAGACCTTTGTAGCCCCCTCTCCATCCCTTGCAATCATCTCTGCAAGTTCGAGCATCAGAGACTTCAAGTTTTTTGAGAATTTTTCTGAATCTGTCTCAACCTCCTCTGTTGTTACAAGAAAGACAGTATCATTTGTAGACATGTCTCCATCGACAATCAGCCTGTTAAAGGAAATGTCAACAGCCTCTCTGAATATGCGATCCATTCCCTCTACCCTTGCATTTGTGAAGATAAATGCGAGCATCGTTGCCATGTTTGGGGATATCATTCCGGCACCCTTCGCAATTCCCAGAATCTCAATACCATCAAAAACTCTTCTTGAAATTTTAGGAAAGGAATCTGTTGTCATTATTGACCTAGCAAAGGATTTTATTGACTCTTCTCCTTCTCCAAGATTTCTGAAAGCTTCATCTGCAAGCCTTTCTATCTCATCAACATCAAGCTGCATGCCAATAACTCCGGTAGAAGCAATTGCTATCTCACTTATATCACACCCAAGCTTTTTTGCTAGAAATCCTGCAATTCTCTCGGCATTTCTCAATCCTGCTTTTCCCGTGAATGCATTTGCATTTCCTGAATTTACTATTATTCCCCTAACTTTTTCTCCGAGATTTCTGAGATTGAAGGTGATTGAGGCTGATCTTATCCTGTTTTTTGTATAGACTGCAAAAATTCTTCCTTCAATTACAGCAATCCCAACGCCATTTTTCCCCTTTTTAATGCCAGAGCATTTTAACCTTCCATTAAGCATGATAAAGGATGGAAGGATATAAATTAAAAAATTTGGTGCTTTTCCCTATCTATGCCTCTTAACTCTCTCCCCTTACCAGTTTCTCAATGAAATTCTGTTCAATAACAGAATGCCTCTCAATTCCTGTAAGACTAACATCCATGCCCATCGCAACAGCAAGAAGCTGAACATAGTGCACAGCAGGAATTCTGTAATCCTTGCCCCTCAGCTCATTCAACTCACTCTGACCAACATCAAACTGATTCAGACAGAGCGGGCACATCACCACAATAGCATCCACGTCTTTTTCTGCTATTGCATCCATCTTTCTTTCAAGGAGATCATGAGAAACTTCAGTTGCACCTGCACGAACTCCCCCTCCACCACCGCAGCACATGAACTTGTATTTGTAATCAATGCTCTCAGCTCCTATGGCATTTACAAGCTCATCAAGCATTTTTGGTCTTTCAGGACTCTCAAAACCCTTATGTTTGCTGGGTCTAAAGAAATGACATCCATAGTGAACTGCAAGCCTCACGGGCAATCTTTTTTCAACAGATTTTTTAATCCTTTCAATGCCTATCTCAGAATGGAGATATTCTACAACATGCCTGATGTCTCCCTCATTAAAAATTTGAGAGATCTCGTGGAGAGAAGTGTAACAGCCATTGCAGGCGGTCATTATTGTTTCATTCTTTGCCAGTCTCACGTTTCTTATTCCAATCTCCTTCCACAATTCTACGCTTACAGATTTTGAAATTGAAGGAGCTGGACAGCAAGATGAGCCTTTGAGAGGAAATATCTCTACTCCAAGCTTTTCAAAAACAAAAAACAGTGATCTTTCAATTCCGGGAAATCTGTTGTGAATCATGCAACCTGGAAAAAACTTCATTTGATTATCCCTCCAACATACTTCCTGACAATCTCTCCAACCTCATTTCTGGCAGAATCAACAAACTGAGAATGATAAAGCTCGAGTCCCAGCTCCTTTCTCAAAGCTATGTGCTCATTTTTTGCTGGTACGAGAGCTGAATTCTCCTGAAGGGACTTGAAGGCATTTTTCAATCTTCCAGGGAGACCTTTTTCTTTCACCAACTCATTTCTTGCTGAGATGAGAATGTCTGTAAGGGGTATCCCTCTCGGGCACCTTTCTTGGCATGCATAGCATGTTACACAAAACCATACTGTATCGAATTCACCCAATGACCTTTTCTTCGCGATGTGCTCCATCAGAATCTTCCGTGTGTTTAATGCTGTTACTCTCCCAGAAAAACAGCTCGCACTGCAAGTTCCACACTGAATGCACTTGTTTAATTCATTGGCGTTATCAGCCATTGAATCCAATAAATTAAGAATAATTAAAAACGTATCGGAGTTTGAGCAATTTAAAGCAAAGCCATCCGAATACACCTTCATCTTCAAAAACTGAAAAGTGCAACACAAAATTAAGATTTAATTTAAGATTTAATAGAGTGATAGGGATTTGAATCCCCTGGTCTCAGTCTTGTCAATTTTTTAAGGTTTCTGGAAGCTCCATTAAGCTAAACAAATCCGTAGCGGAGGAATATCTTGAATATCACTTCTCTCGTATCAAATCTGAAAGGTCAAGTACTGGGTAAAGAAGGCTATCAACGATTACCTTGAATTCGGTAACTACAAGATAGACAGAACCAAACTGATGGAATTCCAGAACTGGTACAAGGCAAAATATGGTTTTGAGGTTCAAGCAAAATACCACTCCAACCTCAGAAACTTCCTGGAATGGTTTTCCAAGAAAACAGGAAACCCGATATTCAGAGATTTGAGAGACGTCTTTGAACATCCAAAGAAAAACTCCAAGAAATTAAATCCGATTCTGATAAGAGAGCCTGACATCCACAACCTGATAAAAGCTATCTGGAAAAAAGATCCCTCTCCGAAACTTGAGCACATATCAGGGATTCTTTTCGCCTCATATACAGGACAAAGACCTGCTTCAACAATTGCAAAGATAACGGTTGATGAACTGAGGAAAGCGATTTCAAGAGATCCTCCAGTTTTATGGATTCCGGAGGGATAAGGATAAGGAGAACTTCCTTCACTGGGTACCTATTCATCCAGTGCTAAAGGAATGGCTTGGGGTTTATCTTGAACATTACGATCCAGATTATGAGAAAGAGCCAGTTAAGGGGATTGCTTTCAGCTATTACAGCATGCGAAAACTCTTTGACAGGCTCAACAACAAGGCCATTCACACTGGGAGAAAAATCACCTATTCCCATCTTAGAAAGTTCTTCGAGCAGATGTGCAACAACGTCCTGATGGTTCATCCTGGATTGAGAGATTACATCATGGCACACAACACAGGAAGTCTGGATGTTCAGAGCTATGATGGGAAACTACCCTCTGAGATATATCAGCAATACATGGAGAAGTGGGGGAGAGTTAATCTGGTGCCTGAAGGTGTAAGTCTAAGAAGATTAATCAATCAGATCTCAAAATCGCTCATAAACCCTTTCTCTTTTGTCTATTTTCAGTATCCTGATTTCTCTACTCCTGAGAGAATATATTACTCTAAAATTCCCCACTCTAATTCTGTATGTATTTTCTCTCCCTTTGATCTTTTTATATGGGAGTGAAAAAGGGTTCTCTGCAAGAAGTCTGAGTTTTTCTTTGATTCTTTTTCTGTCAGATTCATCAAGAGAGTCCAGAAACTTCTTTGCCCGCCTGCTCAGAAAAATCTCATACATTATTCCAGTGAAAATTTTTCTCCTCTTTCCATCTCAGCCTCGATTTCATCAAGTTCTCTGAGTTCTTCGTCGCTCAATTCCTCAAAACCAAGGAAATTCTCAATCTTGCTGTTGAGAATTTCAAGCTGTTTCTCAATTTTCTGAAGGTGTTCAAGGATCACATTATCCATGATCAAATGTCTAATCATGGAAGTTGATAAAGATTGCTGATATCGCGAGTAATCACCAACTGTGGGTTAAATCTTTTCTCTTCAGCTCCTCTCTTTCCCAACGTTGACTCCCAATTGTCATCTTAGGATGCCCTGGGTTTTATGCGAAATTAAAAATAACATAACACTGAATTCCATTAAAATCATCACCTAGAGTAATTAAATGAGCCAATTACTCCCGTAACAATTCAATTAAAATGGACCGGTGGGGATTTGAACCCCAGGCCTCCGCCATGCCAAGACGGCGCTCTCCCAGACTGAGCTACCGGCCCTCTTAGTCATGAAATTGATCAATATCACTAAACTGTGTTTATGAAATTTATGGTACTTTTGAAGAGAATCTTTGCTGAAAGAAGAGCTGAAAAATTGAATTTCAATAGATCTAAATCCTCTAATTCATCGAAAAAGTCGATTTTCAGCATTATAGAAATCATTAACTCTATTCTCTCTTCCAAACCTTGCACGATAACTCTTCACTCCATCTTCTCTGAAAAAGTCAATTGATCTTAGCTAGGACAAAATCTTTTTCTCTTACACTTTTTGTTGAACCCTAGGCTTTCAGTAAGATATTGCTTCTACAAATTCTGATTTTTATTCAACCTACCTTGCGTTTCCTTCTTCTCTCCTCTAAAGGAGCACATTTCAAAAATTTTTTATCCATCTTGATATCCTGTTTTCTTTGAAGGAGTCAGAGGTTGCTTATTGAATGCAGAGAATGAGTTAAAAACAATCCTTTTTTATTTTTGTTATTATAACTTTAAACCAAACTTTAAAGCTTTGAAAATATTTTAATATTTCTATAAAAAAGAGTGATCAAATACTTTGGGCAAAAATAAAGCCGGAATGCCGGCAATCTTCATGCTTGTGTTTTTTAGAGTTCTGAAAAATTGGAAATAAGATTGTTGATGATGGTTTAGGAATGAAAAATCAAAAACCTTTATAAAACTAGTTTTACAACAGTAGTAAAAGAGGTGTGAAAATGAGTCTAGAGAGAATTTGGTTAAAAGTGTTGATTTTTATTTTGCTGCTGGCAATTTTAACACAGCCAATATTATCGCGACCTATATACATTAAAGAGTTTAAGGACTTCCCAGATGACATAAAGAGATGCGAGCTATGTCACATTCAAAGCTCCGGATATGGAGGATTGAACAGCTTTGGAAGGGACTTTTCTCTCAACAAAAAGCTGACAGATGATTTGATGAGAATTGACAGCGATAAAGATGGATTCTCTAACATAGAGGAGCTCAAATCTGGGACATTTCCGGGAAATCCAGATTCTCATCCCGGATCAAAAGCTCCCGGATTTTCTGCCTTCTCAATGCTCGCCATATTGCTAATTCTTTCAATACTCAGAAACATTTAAAATACATTTTACATTTAGTGTAAAATAGGTGTGAAAAATGGTCTCAAGCATTGTTAAAGGATTTCTCTCCGGAGTTCTTCTTCTATTCCTCATTGCAGGAATGGCTGAAGGTCAATACAGCCTGAAGGATGTTGAGGAGAAGATATACTGTCCGTGTGGCTGTGGTAATGTTCTAGCTGAATGTCAGTGCGAAACAGCGGTTGCAGAAAGGGCAAAGATAAGCAGAGAGCTTCTTTCAGGCAAGACACCAAATGAAATAATTTCCGAATATACAGCGGTATATGGTAGCTCTATACTTGTAAATCAAGAAGCACAGAGCATAAAAAAAGCCTCAAAGGAGACATCGATGAATTTGCTGCCTTTCTATATTGTGGGTCTCATGGTAACAGGATTTGTAGCATATAGACTGGGAAAAGGATCAAGGAAGGAGAAAAATGGAGAGAAGAGAAAGAAGAAGGAATGGGAGATTTAGAGAGGTGCTGGAATGGAGCTGGGATACATCTCAATTCTCATAGCTCTCATCTCCTCTTTGACCTCTCTTTACTATTATTACTTTGGCATCAAAAACAAAAGTCCAACAATGCTTAAAAATGGAGAGAAGTCGATATACATAGCAATAGCATTCATCGCATTCTCATCAATTCTCCTTATCTATTACTTCATCACAGACAGCTTCTGGATTGAGTATGTGGCAAGCTATTCAAGCAAAGAACTTCCAGCGTTTTACAAAATAACAGCGTTCTGGGCAGGATCTAACGGCTCTCTCCTCCTCTGGACTCTCATACTTTCCTGCTACATTTTCGCATATCTTAGAATAGAGAGAAAAGACCTGCTTTCTGCATACGTAATGCTAATATCAATGGCTGTGATGACATTCTTTCTCTTTCTGCTTGCAACTGTCTCGAATCCCTTTCAAGAGATGGGTTTTATTCCATCCAATGGTTTGGGATTGAATCCGCTTCTCCAAACACCTGAAATGGCAGTTCATCCTCCAACACTTTTCTTGGGATATGCAGGATCAGCTTTGGTTTTTTCACTGGCAATTTCTGGCATTCTGCTCTCAGATGATAGATGGGTATTCAGGGCAAGAAAGTGGATTGTCTTCACGTGGATATGGCTCACTCAGGGGATATTCTGGGGGGCTGTGTGGGCTTACAGGGTTCTTGGATGGGGTGGTTACTGGGCTTGGGATCCGGTTGAGAATTCCTCTCTTCTTCCATGGCTAACGCTCTCTGCACTCATGCACAGCATAATGATACAGGAAGCAAGAAAGGGGATGAAGCTGTGGAACATACTCTTGGCTTCCATAACATTTGAATTTGTCATTCTTGGAACATTCATAACAAGGAGTGGAATAATAAGCAGTGTTCATGCGTTCGGGCAAAGCAATTTAACACCACCTTTTATGCTGATGCTTGTGTTTGTTGGAATCTTTACACTAATCGTGATTTTTGCAAGAAAAGATTACATAAAAAGTCAGGATATTGTTGAGTCTGTTGCATCAAAGGAGGCAACTTTCCTCTTTAACAACCTGATACTTGTTGCATCATCTCTAACAGTCTTCTGGGGAACGATATTTCCGCTTGTAAGTGAGGGTATCGCAGGCTACAAGGTAACAATAGGTCCACCTTTCTACAACCAGGTTATAACTCCCCTTGCATTTTTGCTTGTAGTTCTTCTTGGATTCTGCATAGCATTTCCTTGGAGAAGGGCTAACAGCAAGGAGTTAATTAGAAGATTGAGACTGCCAGCTTTGGCATTTTTTGTAGGAGCAAGCTTATCCATGGCATTTCAGCTTAAAATTGAGCTAATACTGGCTCTCTCTGTCTTTATGTTCTCCCTGACTACCCATCTTCAACAGTATATCCAAGACACATCAAAGTTTAGGGAGGAATACAAAAGACTGAGCAGCATTAAGATACTGCTGAGAAGGAGAAGGAGATATGGTGGTTATACAGCACATCTGGGCTTGCTTTTGATTTTCATCGGAATTGCCGGTGGTGTTTACTCTCAAAGCTATGAGAATGTGGCTATGAAGGTAAATGAAAAAATGGAATTTGGAGATTACGTTTTGGTTTACAGGGGAATCGATTTTAAAGATACGAGGCTGAAAACATCCTGGTATGCGCATGTAGAATTATGGAAGGATGGCAAGCTTCTGAAAATCATGAAACCGGCTATAGAAAGGTACAAGTCCGGAAATGGGGAGGAGATAAGGAGGGTTGACATATTCACAGAGCTCCCGAAGGATGTTTACATAATCTTCAGTGGAGCTACTGGAGATACAGCCTTTTTCGATGTCAAAATAGATCCGGCAATAAATCTGATATGGGTGGGTTGCTGGGTGCTTACAGCGGGAGGGATTTTTGCTCTAATCCCTAGAAGGGTTGTTAGCCAGTTTGTTTTTAAGGTGGAGAGTGAGGTGAAGGCATGAGGAGCTTTTTTGCACTCATAATCCTTTACTCAATCATTTCAGGTTCATCAGCTCTCTCTTTAAACGACATTCAGGGAGATGTGATATGCACATGCGGGTGCGGTAAGATATTAGAAAACTGTGACTGCGGAACAGCAGAGAGCATGAGGGAAGAAATAAATTCAATGATACTTTCAGGCAAAAATAGGCAGGAGATAATAAAGGAGCTTCAGTCAATGTATGGAAGGGAAGTTTTGGCAAATCCTCCAAAAGAAGGTGTTTTTATAGGATTGTGGTACTATCCGGTTTTTGTTGTGCTGATAGGAGCCATCATTGTTTATGCAATTCTGAAGAGGAGAGACACCGAATGGTACGGAGATCCGGATGAGACCATAAATCAGGATGAATTTGAACTTGAGCATTAGGCGTAGAACTCATCTATTTTTCTCCTTGCCATTTCCAAGCTTTCCTTACCTGCAATCTTTTTTGCATACTCGTCTGCCATAACCTCGATCTTGTCTTGGGAGATGGGTAAGAACGTGAGGTACTTCAGTCTGCTAACGAGGGGTGTCTTGTTCTCCAAAACATGAAATTTCTCATGTGCAAGCACAGCCTTTATCTCCTCATTTTCGAGAAGGTCAAGCATGCCTGCAGATATGAATATCTCATTTCCCAGTGTAAAGGCTTTTGGAAGAGATGTATTGAGGACGTTAACCCTGTCCACACCTACAAGTCTCTCAAGCTCCGCATCTCTCTCAAAGCCTATTCTTCTTTTGAGATAAACCTTGTAGAGGAATGGTGAGACTAGAAGCATCGCAATAGTTATCCCAGCATAGCCAAGATACAGCTTTATGAACAAAATCATATCACATGACATTGAAAGGAAGAGAACAGGCATGTTTACAAGAGCAAGAACGTTTGCAAACCAGTAAAACCTCAGTTTCTCAATGCTATCTTTCACAATAAAATACCCGAAAATCGATACAAAGAATCCTACAGAAATGAGAATTGATGGTATGAACATCTGGGAGTTTCTCAAGCAGGTTATTGTGCATTCTATGGCATTCATTTTTTAATCCCTTTCTTGTGGAAGTACTCTACAACAACTTCACCAAAGTTCTCCATCAGTTTGTCGAGAACTCCTTCAATAAATTTAACATTCAGCTCATCTCTGCTAAGCTTAGGCGAGTAAACAAACTTTCTCCTTCCTTCAACCTTCTCTTGCTTTCTCTCAACAAGCTCATTTTTAACCAGCCTGTCAAGAGTTGCCGCTACACTTGACAGAGGAGCACCTATGCTTTCTGCAATTAGTGATACATGAGCAGATCCGTTTTTCCACAAAAATTCCATTATTTTCTCTTCAAGCGGGGAAAGAGGAGACATTTTTTCATCAAATTCCACCCTCTCAACTTTGACCATAGTCCATTTTTACTTTTACTGTATAAAAACGTTGTTGGTATCTTTAATTTCTTTTTCATCTTTCTTCACGAAATTCATTTAAATAAGGAAAAGCGAAAACTCCGAGCATGGAGAGATACGATGCAATTGTTATTGGGACAGGCTCTGCAATGATAATTGTAAGCAGACTTCTTGCAATGAAACCTGATGCCAGAATTGCTGTCATAGATAAGGATAAGGCTGGGGGTATTTGCCTGACAAGGGGTTGCATACCCTCAAAATTGATAATATCTCCTGTGGAGGTTCTTTACGACCTTGAAAAACTTCAGAATCTTATACATGCGGAGATTAAGGGTGTGGATTTCTCTGGGATTATGAAGAGGATGAGGGAGAAGGTAAACAGAGAATCAGAAATGATCGAGAAGTCTCTTAATGAAGCAGATAACATAGATTATTTCAAAGAAAGAGCAGAGTTTGTGGGAAAGTACGAGATCAAAGCAGGGAAGGAGGTTATAAGGTCTGACAGGATATTTATCGGCTCAGGATCGCGCCCCTTAGTTCCAAAAATCCCTGGGCTGAATAAAGCTGGATTCCTGACAAGTGACTCCATTCTGGAAATTGATAGCATGCCAGAAAGCCTTGCAATAATAGGGGGTGGATATGTTGCCTTGGAATACGGTAATTTCTTTGCCAGAGCTGGATGTGATGTGAAAATTATAGAAATGCTTCCCAGAATTCTTTACAATGAGGAGCCTGAGATCTCAAAACTTGTTGAGGAGGAGCTTTCAAGACATGCAGAGATCTACACATCCCACAAAGTTGTTAGGGTTGAGAGGAAAGGAGAGAGCAAGAGTGTAATTGCGGTTGGCGAGAGAGGAGAGAGGACAATAGAGGCAGAAGAGATCCTTGTTGCTGTTGGAAGAGAACCAAACTCGGATATACTAAAGCCTGAAAGGAGTGGAATAGATGTTGATGAAAAGGGGTGGATAAAAGTTGACGAATTCTTGGAGAGCAATGTGGAAGGTGTTTATGCAATCGGAGATGCAAATGGAAAGTACATGTTTAGGCATGTGGCAAACAGAGAGGCAGTTATTGCTTTTGAAAATGCATTCAACAATGCGAGAATCAAGATGGATTATTCTGCTGTTCCCCATGCTGTCTTTACACAGCCAGAGGTTGCAAGTGTTGGAATTGGAGAAAGGGAGGCAGTTGAAAGATATGGCAAGGAAAACATCCTGATAGGGTTTGAGGAAATGAGATCACCAGCGAAAGGACTTGCATTGAATCTCTCTGGATTTGCAAAGATCATAGTGCACAAGGATGGCAGAATTCTTGGAGCTCACATAGTGGGAAAATCCGCATCAATACTTATACAGGAGATTGTTACACTCATGTCACTCAAGGCACATTTTCATGCAATCCATCACTCCTTGCACATACATCCAGCATTAAGTGAGGTTGTAAGCTGGGCATTCAGCAATCTTATGAGTGTTGATGAATACCACAAACTTGTCAGGATCTAGAAGTTAAGCCTTTATGTATTTTGAGAAATCAAGCTTTGCCTTGCTTCTTTCAAGCTCCTTCAAAGTTTTCATAACTTCCTCATACTTGTCCCCCAAGCATTTTTCTGCATACTCGCACCACTGAACACAGCTGTCTATTTCAAAAACAACCTCTTTTCCACAGTTCTCGCATGTAACCTTGATTTCATCAGTCCACCTTTCTATCTCAGCGTTGCAGTATGGACACTGCTTTATCTCAAGCTTTGGTCTAAATATTGTTGCCGCTCCAGGACAGCTTCCAGGAATTATCTCTGGCTGTCTTATCTCAAGCCTAACATGATCCTCTTCCTCCTTGAATTTCACGATGTATCCTTGCTCGTGAAGCTTTTTTATCAGAGGTTCAGGTTTTGTCTCAATTATTACATCTATTTCTCCATGTTCCTCCAGTTTTTGAAAAATGAGAGGGAATCTTTTATCCCTTTCCAATCCCCTAACATCAACAACCTCCACCATTCACATCACCATCAAGCATATTCATATATTAATTATGCGACAAACAATAAGTCAATATTCCCTAAGTATTTAGGAGAGTAACTTATCTTTCAATGCCAAAAAGACAGCACATAACAGGATCCTGCAAAAATAGGTCTCCTGTATATACCATTGCTCTGTATCTACACCCTCCTCTGCATTCATCAACAAAGCTGCACTTGCATTTAAGCTCCTCAACACTCCATATGTATTCCCTCTTCATCCTTTCCCAGCAAACATCAAGCCCCTCTAAAACACTGCCAACTCCAGTTTCAAAAAAACCGCATTTGGTAACAAAGCCTTGTGGTGTGATGGAGCAAAAGTGAGCTCCACATGCAAAACCCTTAGCACTGCATTGGGCTAACTCTCCAAATCCGAAGCTGGTAATTATTTGCCTTATCTCATTCAGGCTTGGAATTATCTCCCTTTCTGTTGTCGGAACATCAATCATCCATCTC
>WAJY01000116.1 GCA_015523645.1 Geoglobus sp.
CTGGAATTGATGTTGTAGTTTTGCAATTAACTCCAACGCTAAAAGAGCTTGAAAATGTTGAGCTTTTGCTCGATCTTCTATAATTGATAAGCAATTGCTTTCAGAAAATTTTTATTTTTTAAGCTTGAATGAAGAGCGATGATTGCGGATTTTGCAGGGAAAATAGTTTCCTCACTTGGCTTGATCATCTCCTTCGCTTCCATCTACCTCATTGGAACGTTTGTTGATGAAAAGCTTGAAAGAACAAAACTACCATGGACTTCCTTTAGCTTGTATTTCACAATTTCCGCATGCATCTTCACGCTTATAAGCTTCATAGAGACCCTTGAATTTTTGTCCACCCTTATGAAAGTGGAGCTTGAGATCTATGTTCATGCCCTAAACCTAGTAGCTGGAGTTGTGATGCTTTTCTTAACACTCAGCCTTGCAAAAATTTTCATAGAAACAAGAGAAGACATAATAACTCTTGGAAGTCATGTATTTTACGGTAAATTTGGAATCACCTTAATATACATAGCAATTTTCCTAATTTCGGTTGACAGGATTGTGGAGATTGAGAGCATCTACCACTTTCTGAAAATCCTGACAGAGATCCTGTTTATCGCATTTCTGCCCCTCTTTGTTTACATTATTATAAGATCTAGGAGATACAACATGCTGATTAAAAAGGGACTGATCGTAGTGCCTCCACACACAGTTAACATCTTTCTGGGAGTTGTGACATCATTTACAATCTTTTACATTTCCCTTTTAATGCACTCTGTAGGAAACGAGAAAATCTACAATCTTCTGGAGATTGGTTCACTCTTCTCCTTCGTTCTTGTAGGGTTTTCATACAGCGAGGAGATGGAAAAGCTATTGAGGATAGCAGAATCCTCCTAAAGCTATACGAGTCCGATCAGATGAATGTTTCCAATGTTAACATTTTTCAAGTGCTTTTTTGCAGAGTTATAACACTGGATTACTTGCTCCTTTGGAGTAACTGGAAGATCTATCAGTCTGTAGTCAGGATGGAATACGAGAAGAGAGTAGGGCATTTCTGGATCGAATGAGGAGATGAACTTAGCTATTCTCTCAACCTCCTTAGCATCCACATAGTAAGGCACAAGAAGTGTTGTTGCAGACAAAACATCCGGATAGCTGTAAAAGAGAGACTCAAAGTTTTTAAGGACATCAGTGTTATCCCTTCCCGTCAGAATCTTATGCAGATTGCTGTTCCAAGCTTTCAGATCGAATTTCACAGTTCCACCACTTATGCTGCTGAGCTTTCCTGCTTTTAAAACAAGTTTTTCATGCCCAGCACCATTCCACTCCCAGCATATCATCACATCATCCCTCTCCTCAAGAACCCTTCTGCTTAAGTTGAGCGCAAAAGGAAGCTGTGGTTCTGGAGATCCACCAAAGTGACATATGCACCTCACAGAATCATTCAAAGCTTTTTTCAGCATGTCTTCAATCGAAACAAGCTTTGCTCTTTCCACAAGCTTGTGCTCCCAGTTCTGACAATAGAGGCAGTCAAAATTGCATCCGTAGTAGAATACTGCAAGATTGTATCCTCTCTTCCTACTTCCTTGACAAAACCAAGAATTACAGCAGTTCGTTGGCAGGGGATCTAGATAAGAATGAAGCAAAGCTCTTCTTGAAGACGATCTAGCCTTAATCCTATTACCCTCTCTGTATCTAATCCTGCACAGCCCCTCATTCTCAACTCTGCATCGATTTGAACAAAGCCTGCAGTCATTCCCACCAATCAATCCAGTTCCTTCGTGAAGCTCTTCCATAACTATCCAATCTTTTCTCGCACAACTCGGGCAGAGGGGTATGACATTCGATGGTCTTGGATTTCCACACATCCTGCATTCAGGCATATCAATAGCTATCTCTCATCAAGACTTTAAAAATATGCTCTTGATTTTACCCAGCACTATCTTAAAATCGGTCCAACATCTTCTGTTCCCTGCCTCTGTCCGGTTCCAGCCTTTTTTATCAATCTTTCAGGATTTCTCACTATATCCACAGCATTTCTAACATGCTCTCTCACCCTGTTTTCTGCGATTGCAAGAAGTCCCTTCTCATCTTCAGCCTCATCCTCATGAACGGTAACATCAATTATGTGCTTTCCTGTCAGAAGCTCCGCAATTATTTTTCCAATGGAAAGAGCTAGATAGCTCAAGGCATCTTTTTCAGAGCTGCCAACCCAACCAAGAGTTATGACTACATCGCAGCCCTCATCCTCAATCAGCTTTTTTGCTGAGACCGGAATATCCTTTATTCCTGGAACTGTTTTTCTCACATACCTTATCCCGGCATACTTCTTCAGCTCATCTATAGCTATTCCTCCCATGTCCACCCTTGAAAATGTCGTATCCACTATCCCGATTTTCATCATAGCTCACCCATAACAGAATGCATGGCAGGTTTTACCGCATTTTTTCTCAATAGAATTTCCTCAATGGCAGATAGAGTTGCAAGAAGATCCCTCTTCGTAACATTACCCATGTGTCCGATTCTGAAAATCTTTCCCTTCAGGTGTTCTTGCCCACCAGAAATGACTATGCCATACTCTTCCTTCAACCTTCCTCTCAATTCCCCATCACTTACACCATCTGGCATCTTTATGGCAGTTACCGTATTTGAATATGCAGAGTGTTCATCTATTTCGGGAAAAAGCTCAAGTCCTGCATTCTCAGCCCACTTTCTTGTTGCACTGGCAAATTTCCTGTGTCTCTTTATTCTCTTCTCCAGCCCCTCCTCCTCAATCATCTTTAAAGCCTCTGCTAGAGCCAAAAAAAGTGTTATTGCTGGGGTGTATGGAGTTTGCCTCTCCTTGGCTTTCCTC
>WAJY01000117.1 GCA_015523645.1 Geoglobus sp.
CCTTTATGCCTCCATGCTTCTCATTTATCCACTTCTTTGCCACCTGCATTCCCCAGAGTGCCATCTGTCCCTCTTTGGAAAACTTGCCAGTCAGGCTGATTGTTGCTCCAATGTAGAGTGTCTCCACCTTTGGCTTTTCTGGAGTTGGTGTCTTTGCGACTGTCGCTGTTGGTGTTGGAGTAGGTGCTGGCTTTGGCTTTTCCTGCTGTGCGCATCCAGCCATCAACAGGGAGAATACAAGCAATCCCAGAACAAACACCTTTAATGCCTTCACTGCCATCACCTTGGAAGGAATATAAAACTAGCAGTTAAAAGCTTATCGGTTTTTAAAAATCGTTAAAGAAGCTTTATCAATTCTGGAATTAGTGAATAAAGATCAGCAATCACATAATAGTCTGAATACTCTTTCATTGGTGCATTTTCGTCATTGTTGATCGCTATCACCGTCTTTGAATTCATGATTCCGACTGCATGCTGTATTTGCCCTGAAACACCAATGGATATCAGCAGTTTTGGTGAGATCTTCTCTCCAGAAAGTCCGATCATTCTCTCCTCCGGAAGCCACCTGTAATCATGGCTTATGGGTCTTGTGCATCCTATCTCAGCATTCAGCTTCTCAGCAAGCTTTTCGATCAGTTCAATGTCTTCTTTCCTCCTTACGCCTCTTCCAAAACACACAACGACATCAGCATTCCTTAATCCAACCTTCTCCCTTCTCTTTTCCTCCCTTGAAATCACGTTTATTCCATCAGCCTCCTTGATCTCAAAGTCAACCTTCTCCATTTTGAAGTCAAAATCCTCAATCTCAAAAGCATCGGCAACAACAGCTATTACCGCAGGCAGATCTGTTTTTATCTTCATGAGCGTTTTTCCTCCAAGGGAGTATCTGGTTGCTATGATCGAAGACCCATCAATCTCAACACTCAAACACTCTGTCAGACATGGAAGTCCGGTTCTCTGAGAGAATCTAGAAGCCACTTCCTTCCCAAGTTTTGTTGAAGAAAAAACATAGAGATCCGGATTCAGCTTGTTTCCAAGCTCTTCAAAGGCTTTAACAATCGATGGATAGTCAAGCCTCTCATTGGCAAGATAGATGTAATCAGCCTTCACCTCAGAAAAGGAAATTCCATGAATATCCAATCCTAGTTTCTTGAGCATGCTAGATAAGCGATTGAAATTCTCTGGAGTCTCCGAAAAAAGCAGTGCCTTCATCAAATCTCCCTCCTAATCACCTCAACAATTTGCTTGACAACCTCCTTCAGATCTCCCTGAATTACCTCTTGCTTTCTGTCAATTTCTGGAGCTAGATTCTCCAGAATCTGGTATGGATTCACAAGCTCGACTTTCAGATCGTTAAGCGAGACAACATCAACGGGTTTTTTTGATGCCTTCAGAATGTCCTTCAAAGCCGGAATTCTCGGCTCATTTATCTCGTTTGTAACGCTCACAACGCAAGGAAGGTTCGATTCAACAGTCTCATAGTAATAATCCATGTCCCTAATGCAAACTATTTTCCCATCTGAAATCTCCTTTATTTCTCTGACATACGTTATCTGAGGGATTCTCAGCAATTCTGCTACTCTTGGAGCCATCTGGGCTGAGTATTCATCAGATGATGCGTCTCCAAACAAAATCAAATCAAAGCTATCCTTGCTCAAAATTTTTGAGAGAATTAAGGCTGTATTTTCAGCATTAGATTGAAAATCTTCCGAGACTATGATGGCTCTGTCAGCTCCCATGGCTAAAGCTTCCTTTATTGTCTTTTTCAAATCCTTGGATCCTGCAGAAATTGCAACAACTTCTCCTCCATGCTTTTCCCTTATTCTCAATGCCTCCTCTATTGCATTCTTGCTTAGGTCATCAAGCTTTTTCGGAACATCCAAGATCGGTTCCCTTGTTTCCCTAATTATTTTAACCTGCTCTAGATTGTAGATTTCCTTGACGCACACTGCAATCTTCATGACATCACCAAAAATTTTTACCTCAAATACTCCCTTCCTATGATGTCCCTTGCTATTATCAGCCTCATGATGTTTTGAGCTCCTTCCGCTCCAATAACATAGCTAAATGGTCCGAGCCAAGCTCTGAAAATTGGAGATTCCTTGGTGTATGCATAAGCCCCATACCACTTCATAACCTCCTCTGCCAGATCGACGCATGTTTCAGGACCGTAGTTCTTTGCAAGAGCAACGGGGACATTCAAATCCTTTGGCTTGTAGAGCGGGTCTTTTTCTATGTATATCTTGTCTGCAAGCCTCGAAGCTCTATACACAAAATATCTGGCTGCCTCCCATCTTGCATACAGCTCTGCGAACTTGAAGCTCACACCCTGGAATGAGGCAATGCTTCTGCCGAAAAGCTTTCTTGTTCTAAACCACTCAACAGCCTGTTCGAGAAGCCATCTGGTTGCTCCAACTGTTGCTGAGGCAACAACTATTCTCGCAAGATTGAATCCCTCCATAACGTGGTAAAATCCCTTGTTCTCCTCTCCAATGAGATACTTGCTATCAACCTCAAAGTCTGTGAGCTTGAATCCGCCTGTTGTTAATCCGTGCCTCCCTATGTCCTCGTATATGGTTGACTCCCACCCTTCAGCAAGCTTTCCATTCTTTCTGGCAAGTAGTGCAAATGCGGAAATTCCTCTGTGCCCTTCTCCTCCTGTTCTTGCAAGTGTAAACCATCCACCGCCCCATTCAAGTTTTTGCACCTCACCAACACCGCTAATAAATGTTTTCTCACCATTTATCACATAGACATCACCTTTTCTTTCAGCCCTTGTTTTTATTCCTGCAACATCAGAACCCCCCTGTGGTTCTGTTGAGGCAATGCCGAAAAATGCCTTTCCCTTAGCTACCTGAGGGATTATCTCCTGGCATACTTCCTCATTTCCAAATAACTCTAACGCAAATGGCCATCCAATGTTCAAAAGTGCGTAAACAGCCAATGCTACTGAAGGATCGGCATATGCAACCTCCTCTATCGCTATTGTTGCCATAGTGTATGTTCCACCCTGTCCTCCATATTCTTCGCTGCATGGAATGCAGAAGAGTCCTTGCTCACCCATCTTTCTGATCAGATCGAGTGGTATTTCCATTGGACTTTTTTCAGCTTTCTTGTCTATCTCGATCCAATTAGGAGCTATGTATCTCTCGCAAAATTCCTTAACACTCTCTCTGAAAAGCTCCTCCTCATCCGAAAACGTCAAAACCGTATTTTTCGGAAAATCTATCACACCCACACTATCACCTCATCCAAACTGGTAATGGACTCCATACCCTCCCTTCGGATACTCCCAATCAAGATCTTCAGGACATGCAATCCTGCACGTCCCACATTCTAGGCAACCCTCATGGTTGAAGTAGACTTTACCATCCTCCTCCCTGTAGAGCCTTGCAGGACAAATGAAAAGACAGATTTTAAGGGAGCAAGTCTCACATTTTTCGCTCTTCGGTTTTATATGTGGTTCGGAATCCACTGTAAAGCTAACCAATCCAAGCCTATTCTCTATGCTCTCCATGTCACAACCCCCTGAATGCTGAGAAAACATCCATGAGCATCCTGAGCTTTTTGCCTTTCGTTTTCTCCATAACACTGTCATAGAGCTTTTTAGACTCATCTTTAATCTCAAAGACATCTCTTAGAATGCCAATGATGGTTTTCGGATAATCTTCATAAAGTCTGGTGTTTTCAAGAACCTTCAGGGCTTTTCTAAATCTTTCAAGCTCCCTCATGATAACAGACTCCTCAACAGACCTCTGATAAATCTCTCCAGCCAAAGCTATCTCTCCTTCATCCAAAGCCTTCTTTATGCTCTCACCTGCCAGAACTCCTGAGTAAAAGGCAAGATCAACACCTCTTATCGTGAATCCCCTGTTTAGAACGAAGCCGGCAGTGTCACCAACTATCAGTATGTTTTTGTCGTGAAGTCTCTCCGGTACGCCATGTATACCAGCTTCTGGGACGAGATGGGCAGAGTACTCTATCATGCTTCCGCCTTTTAGTAAGCTTGCAAGTTCTCTGTGACTCCTGAATTTTTCAACAAGATCGTAAACCTCCAGCTTTTTTTTCATTGCAAAGTCAACACGAACAACCAAGCCGACCGATACTGTATCCTTATTTGTGTACAAAAAACCACCACCGTTTCCAAATACTGGATAGCCTATAAAAAGGTTCGCCAAGCCCTCATCACTCTCAACAAGGAATCTTTCATTTATCTGAGACTCGGAGAACTTGAACACCTCCTTCACGCCCACTGCAACCTCACTCGGCTTCCAGTCCTTTCTTATGCCCAGCTTCATTGCAATAATCGGATTCACACCCTCCGCATCAACTACCACATCACACCCTATCTCTTCCCCATCGGCAACAACCCTCAAAGGCTCTCTTTTTACATCCTCAACCTTCACACCGGATACAACAAGTCCTCCAGCATCCTCAACCTTTTCAGAAAGCCATCTGTTGAATTTTGTAAGAATTGCCGTGAAGCTGCATGCCCTGCTGGCTGAAAACTCTATGCTAACACTTTCACTTTCGTCCAAAAAAGTCAGTCTTTCTTTTTTAACCCACCTTTCCACAGGAGCATTATCAAATCCTTTAACATACTGCTCAAAGACCCAGCTGTATATTCTCCCACCGTACACACTCTTCTCGCCTATATTCCCGCCTCTCTCTATTAACAGCACATCAAGATCATTCACTGCCATAGTGTAAGCTGATCCAAGACCAGCTACTCCGCCTCCAATAACCACTGCATCAAATCGCTCCATGTTATCCCTGCATCCACTTGAATGTTACAATTTAATATAATTTTCGATTATTCTCTTTCCATTGTAAAGAATTGAATGCAGAAAATTTTACATTGAAAAACTGCAAAAAGTCTGCAACAATTTTATTGATCTCTACCCTATGGAACACTGAGGCTCAAAACATTGAGGCTGAGGACACTAGAAAAACTTAGCGTAGAAAATGAACACCACAACATTATTAAACCAATATATAACCCTACAAACTGACATAGATTTAGGAGGTGGCGGATATTCTGAAGGAGGTTAGATTTCATGGAAGAGGTGGACAGGGAGCAGTTACAGCAGCAGATCTACTTGCCATAGCAGGATTTAAGGATGGTTATCACACCCTATCATTTCCGATGTTTGGGGCTGAAAAGAGGGGAACTCCGGTTGTCTCATACTTCAGAATTTCAGATGAGCCTATTGTTATTAGGGATGAGGTGAAAAGACCAGACTATGTTGTTGTTATGGATCCGTCGCTAATTGATGTCGTTGACGTGCTCTCTGGATTGAAGGAGGATGGAATGCTAATAGCGAATTATCCCACGGGGAGCGAGGATCTGAAAAAAAAGCTAAACACAGAGAAGAAGGTGTACACGATAAATGCAACAAAAATGGCAACCGAATTGCTCGGAAGACCGATAACAAACACCGCAATGGTTGGAGCCTTGGTTGGTGCAACAAATCTTGTTTCCATGGAAAGTGTAGAATCTGCAATAATCGAGTTTTTTGAGAGCAAAGAAATAGCTGAGAAGAATGTTGAGCTTGTGAGAAAAGCATATGAATACATGAAGGAGGTATGTGGATGGTGAAGGTTAAGCTTTATATCGGTGCCAGCAGTCCCGCAATGACCTCGGAGATGAAAACCGGGGACTGGGGGACAGAGTGGGCATTTGTCGATGAGGAAAAATGCATTGGGTGTGGGCAGTGCGTCACTTTTTGCCCAGAACCATGCATAGAGCTTGTTGAGAAAGAGGGAAGAAAGGTAGCTGTGATAGATCATGACTACTGCAAGGGTTGCTGGATGTGCTATACTGTATGCCCGGTAGATGCAATTAGGATGGAGACGAAGGAAATTTACAAATTAGAGGTGTGCTGAAATGATAAAGGTAGTTAGAGGTTTCTACGCAATAGCCGAGGCTGTTAGGCTCTCCAGACCAAATGTTATTGCAGCATATCCAATAACTCCCCAAACAGAGATCGTTGAGAATCTGGCTGAGATGTATGCAAACGGAGAGCTGGGAGATGCAGAATACGTTACCGCAGAGTCCGAATTCGGTGCAGCCTCAATGATTCTTGGTGCTTCTGCAGCAGGAGCAAGAGCTTTCACAGCCACTAGCTCTCAGGGACTGCTTTTAATGACTGAAGTCCTTTACAACGCTGCTGGAATGAGACTTCCGATAGTTCTAGTTGTTGCAAACAGAGCTGTTTCAGCACCGCTAAGCATTTGGAATGACATCCAAGACAGCATATCGATCAGAGACGCGGGAATAATACAGCTTTATGTTGAGAGCAATCAGGAAGCCCATGACATGATTCCACTAGCCTTTAAGGTTGCCGAAAACAAGGATGTTCTCCTCCCATTCATGATATGTGTTGATGGTTTCAAGCTAACTCATGCTTACGAGCCTGTAGATCTGCTTGATCAAGAGACTGTGGACAAATTCCTTCCACCATACAATCCTGTCGTTAAGCTTGATGTAAACAATCCTGTTGCTATGGGTTGCTATGCACCGCCCCCCTATTACATGGAGTTCAGGGCAGCAATGGAATTCGCAATGGATAGGGCAAGAGATGTCATGCTCAAGGAATTTGAAGAGTGGTACAAGCTCACAAAAAGAAACTGGGGAGGACACGTGGTTGCAGATTATTGCGAGGATGCCGAGATTGTTGTTGTCACCATGGGCTCAATAGTTTCCTTGATAAGAGGTGTTATAAACCAGATGAGAAAGGATGGAATGAAGGTAGGATTGCTAAAAATAAGAACATACAGACCGTTTCCAAGTGATGAGGTTAGGGATGCTCTGAAAAATGCAGATAAGGTAATTGTTATTGACAGAGCATTATCAATTGGAGCGGAACCTCCTCTTTCAGCGGATGTAAAATCAGCAGTTCTTGGAAATGACTTAGAATTTCACTCAGTTATAGCTGGGCTGGGAGGAAGGGATGTGCCTAGAGAACTTGTTGAAAAGATAATAAGGGATGTTGCAGAGGGGAGAGCAAAGCCTGGAAAGAGGTTTGAAGGTCTTAACGAGTTTGAAGAGGTGATACCATGAGTCTTTTTGGCCCAGGACATGGAGCTTGTCCAGGATGCGGCTTCCCCATTGCTGTGAGAGAGGCGTTAGATGCACTGGATGGAAAGGTTATCGCCGTGAATGCAACGGGCTGTCTTGAAATAGTAAGCTCGATGTATGGAAGAAATACCTGGGGCGTTCCATATATACATTCGATTTTTGAGAATTCCGCAGCTGTAGCTGCTGGAATAGAGGTGGCTTTGAAGGCTTTGAAGAGAGAGAATGAAGCTCATGTTGTTGTCTTTGCCGGAGATGGTGCTACATTCGACATTGGAATAGGGACACTCTCAGGAATGATGGACAGGAATCACAATGTCATATACATATGCTACGACAACGAGGCATATCAGAACACCGGGAACCAGCAGAGCATGGCAACACCCATGGGAGCTGCAACAACAACAACTCCTGTAGGCAAAAACATGCCTGGAAAGATGGGAAGAAAGAAAGACATGGTTGAGATAGCAGTTGCCCATGGTATACCTTACGCAGCATCTGCAAGCATCGCATATCCAAAAGACTTTAACAGAAAGGTGAAGAGAGCTTCAGAGATCAAAGGTTCCAAGTACATCCAAGTCCACTGCCCCTGCGTTACAGGATGGGGGATAGATGGAAAGCTTACGGTTGAGGTTGCAAAGCTTGCAGTTGAGACAGGCTTGTACCCCCTGGTTGAATATGAGAATGGAAAGCTTGTAAGAGTAAGAAAGCTTAAGAAAAGAAAAAGCGTTGAGGAATATCTGAAAATCCAGAGGAGGTTCAGGCATCTTTTCAAGCATCCAATGGGAAAGGACGTATTGGAGGAACTTCAGAGAATTGCAGATGAAAATGCAAGGAAGTATGGACTTGATGCATGATCTTTTCGCCTCATCATGACACCAAGGGAAGCACTCGAACTCTCAAAGAATGTTTCTGAGGAGATAGAAAGGGCTGTAAAAAAAATTGTGGGTAAGGATGAGGCTGGCATTACCGTCGGAATCGGTAAGGATGGGACTCCAACAAAAAAGATAGACAGGATTGCTGAAGAAATTGCAATCAGAATTCTTAGAGAGCATGATTTGAGGATAGTGAGTGAGGAGTCAGGGGTTGTTGGAGATGGAGATGTTTGGGTTGCTCTCGACCCAATAGACGGGACGTTCAATGCCACAAGGGGTTTCCCTTTCTATGGTGTCTCTCTCTGCTTTTCAAGATCTCAAATGCTCAGGGATACTTTTTTGGGCTATGTGAAGAACCTTGCAACAGGTGATGAATACTATACTGACAGAAAAGCCTACAAAAACGGGAGAAAAATAGCGGTTAGAGATGTTGATGATGTGGAATGCAATGCAATATTTTACTACCCTTACAAGAGATACCCATTCAGAAGGATCAGAATTCTTGGGAGTGCCAGTTTGGAGATATGCTTGGTCGCAGAAGGATCCTTTGACTGCTTTATTGATGTGAGGAAAGGGAAAGATGGGAGAGGTTTTCTGAGGGTTTATGATGTTTCAGCCTCTATTTATATAGCTAAAAATGCCGGAGCGGTGATTTCAAGCTTGGACGGTGATGACATTTGGGAAAAAAAGATTTCCATGGAGGAGAGATTCAGATTGCTTATATCTGGGAGAAAAATACATGAAAAGTTAATGGGGTTGGTATGAAGGTTGGAGTGGTTTACAAGCTTGAATCATCAAAGCTTGCAGAAGAAGTTGAAAGATTTCTAAATGCCAGGGAGATTGAAGTTGAGCTCCATCACATTCCCACTCCTTCCCTTGAGAAGTGCGATATAATCGTCACAATTGGAGGAGATGGAACAATACTCAGAACCTTGCAGGAGCTGAAAGATCCACCACCTGTATTTGGAATAAACACAGGAAAGATAGGGATTCTCACACATTCAAATCCTGAAAACTTCAGAGAATGGCTGGAAAAAGCAGTGTCAGGAGAGCTGGAGATTGAAGAATTCATGAGAATTCAGGGTGAAAGCAAGAATGATGAGCTTGTTGCGCTAAATGAGATAGCAATTCTTTCAGTCTCTCAAGCAAGGCTGATTGAGTTTGAGGTTCATGCAGATGGAAACATGATAGACAAGCTTAGAGCTGATGGGGCAATAATATCAACACCCCTTGGATCAACAGCATATTCACTTTCTGCAGGCGGACCGATCATAGATCCCTATCAAGATGTGATCTGCTTCACACCAATCTCTCCCTTCAGGATTGGCTTCAGACCCTGGGTTTTTTCTGGGAACAGGAGAATAAGATTCAGACTTCTCCCTCTGAGAGATGCTGTAGCAATAGCAGATGGATACAAAGCAATTGAGCTATCTGCCGGGGATGAGATTGTAGCAAGAAAATCAGACTATCCTGCGAGATTTTTCAAAATAGAAAAAAGAATTGAGAGAATCTCGGAGAAAATAAAGGTGCTGAGATGATTGAGATATTTGGTGTGATCGGCTATCCTTTAAAGCATTCTCTCTCTCCTGTTATGCACAATGCAGCTTTCAGAAAGATCAACTACAACGGCGTTTATCTGCTATTTGAGGTGAGGAGAGAGGAACTGAGATCAGCAATAGCTGGGGCTAAGGCACTGAACATTAAAGGACTAAACGTTACCATACCATACAAGGAAGAGATTGCAGAGCTTTTTAAGCCAGACAAAACAGTTCAGGAAATAGGGGCTTGCAATACGGTATTGATTGAGAAAGGGGAATGCTACAACACAGATGTATACGGAATAGTTCAGTCTTTGAAGGAATCTGGAATAGGAACATCTGGGATGAAGGTTGTTGTAATTGGAGCAGGAGGGGC
>WAJY01000118.1 GCA_015523645.1 Geoglobus sp.
ACCATCCCTGTTGCTCCGAGAATTGCGACCTTGTATCTCATGTGTCGCACTCTAGCTTTTGCTATTTAAAATTTGATGAGAAGATAGAGCATAGCAACAAGGGATGAGATGGCAGCCAAATAGATAAAAACAAAGCTGTATGACACATCTGCGAGCATTCCTATTGCTATATTTCCCAACACCGTTGAAATTCCGTAGATTAGATGATATGTGCCTATTCCAAAACCCTTTGCATCGCTTAAGTCAGATGCGAGAGCTCTTTGCTGTGCTTCAGACACAGACTTGAAGAGTCCGAAAAGTATGAAGGCTGAAAAGAAGGCATGAACGCTATTTTGCATCATTAGAAATGATGATAATGCGAGGAAGAGATAGCTAAGGCTCAAACTTTTTGCTTTTCCAAACTTATCAGAGAAAAGACCGAATGGATAAGAAAAAACGGCATAGATTATATTAAATAGAAAATAAAGTTCTATGGCAGTCTCTATACCAAATTCTTCAACCTTCAGCATGTAAAACATGTAGCTGATGTTTGAGAGACCCATGAAAAGTGAGAAAATAGCATATCTTTTGAGTTCAAATGTGAGTCTTGGCTTTTTTATTGGAAAAGCTGTCTCAACTATGAAGATTAGAGGAATTAGGGCGAGAAAGCCTATTAATCCTGCTGAAAGTATAGTTTTGCTGAAGCTGAATCCTATGCGAATGAAGTAAAGTGCTAGGACAGTTCCCACCACAGCACCAAATGTGTCCATCATTCTGTGAAGCCCAAAAGCTCTGCCGCTCTTAATTCCGGATTCAGCCAAAAGAGCATCTCTTGGAGATGTTCTAATGCCCTTTCCGATTCTGTCAAGAGTAACCAAAATTCCCACCAAGGGTGTAGTTGATGCAAGTGAAAGGCTTATCTTTGACACTTGAGATATTAGGTATCCAGAGAACACGATTCCGTTTCTTTTACCTATTCTGTCTGAGATGTATCCAGAGACAATTTTAAAAATGCTCCCAAAACCTTCAAGCAAGCCACCAACAATTCCAATTCCTGTAAAGGTTGATCCAAAACCTCGCAGAAAAAATGGGAGGATTGAATGAATGATCTCACTGCTCATGTCATTAAGGAAGCTAACAAAGCCGAGTAACACAACATTCCTTTCCCTTGCTTTTACCGCTGAATCAGCTTTATCTGGAGTTGTGATCAACATTTTAAAATTCAACTGGGAGTTTTAAAGATTGAGGTGAAATTGTTATATATCTTCCAGCTCAAAGATTGTTTGCCCGCAAGCCATGCGTCCCCTGAGGAAATGATGGGGATTCCACCGTTGCGGGCAACATCAGTTTTTCCTCTCTCTTTCAAACATCAAAGGCGAAAACCTGAATTTGAGTATCTTGTAGACAATCATCAGGTTTATGTCACTAACAAATTTACCATTTTTTTGAATGAAGTCGTGAAGCCAGACGGTTATTTCAAGGAAGCTCCTGAAGGCTCCAAGAATCTTCCAATTGTAGTCTCCATCGGTTGCGATGAACATTATCACATTTGGTGATGACATCAGGTAATCATGGGCTCTCCTCCAGTCCTCAAATCTCTCCTTGTTGAACTTCATCTCGAGGAACGCAAAGATGAAGAAGTTCTCATTTGGGATGATGACCTCTCTCATTATCCCCTTCTGTTTGATCTCATTCAGAATTTCGGCAATTCTTGTGTGGCTTAACGTGATATCGTATTTCTCTTTTAAAATTCTACTTAGCTCCCTCAATGTTACATTTGGGTTGCTAACCTTTTCCTTCAGGAGGGCAACTCTAACTTTGTCCAGCTTTACTATCGGTGAGTGAAGATCAAACTCCATTCCATCACCTGCTATTGTGTTACACATTGTCAAATGAATTTGCATATTTAAACCTAACGTAAATTTATAGAATTTATCAAAATCCTTGAGTTTCCAAAACAGTTTTATAATCACTTTTAGCATTCTAAGAATATGGAAAGGTCTTTATTTGGAACAAATGGCGTTAGAGGAATAGCAAATTTTGATCTAACTCCTGAGCTTGCACTAAATCTTGGTAAGACCATCGCAACAATGAGAAGTGGCAAAATAGCTGTTGGGATGGATGCACGTATATCCTCCCCAATGCTGAAGCATGCTGTTATTGCTGGTATAATGTCGTCAGGTTCCACTGCCATAGATGTTGGAATTACCCCAACTCCTGCTCTGCAGTACTATGTCAAGGTTGGGGATGCAAATGCCGGGGTTATAGTTACTGCAAGCCACAATCCAAAGGAGTACAACGGAATAAAATTCATCTCATCAGATGGCAGGGAATTCTCGAGAGAGGAGGATGGAGAAGCTGAGAGAATTCTGTTGAGCAAGAAATTTTTGAGAGCTGAATGGAATGAAGTAGGGGGAGTTTATGCTGACGAGGCAAACAGAATATACATAGAGGGTGTGGTCTCCAAGGTTGATTCAGATCTGATATCAGAGCGAAAATTCAGGGTTGTGGCTGATTGCGGAAATGGAGCCTCAGTTTTCACAACACCTGAAATACTTAAGGAGCTAGACTGCATAACCTACACAATAAATTCTGTTCCCGATGGTAGGTTTCCTGCAAGACAATCTGAGCCGGTTGAAGAGAACGTCTGGGAGTTGAAGGAGGTTGTGAAGAGTGTGAAGGCAGACATTGGAGTTGCACATGACGGTGATGCAGACAGGGCAACCTTTGTTGATGAAAGGGGGAACTTTGTTAGTGAGGATGTTATGCTTGCTCTGATGGCAAAGTATTATGTAGAGATGAACAACGGTGGGAAGGTTGTAGTGCCTGTAAGCACATCAAAGTGTGTTGAGGATGTTGTTGTGGATGCTGGTGGGGAGATTGTATACACAGAGGTGGGTTCTCCGGTAATTGCAAAGGTTATGAAGGAGATAGGAGCTGTGTTTGGTGGCGAAGGCAACGGAGGGCTTATATTTCCAGAGCATCTAATTGCTAGGGACGGTGGAATGAGTCTTGCAAAACTTCTGGAAATTATGGCTGATGAGAGAAAGCCGCTTTCTGAGATTGTGAAGGATATACCAAGATACCACATATTAAAGGCAAAGATAAAATGCCATAACAGAAAAAAGCTTTTGGAAGGCTTGAGAGAAGAGTTTGAAGATGCCAATTTCACAGATGGAGCAAGAATCGATTTTGAAGATGGTTGGCTGCTTATTAGACCATCAGGAACAGAGCCAATTGCAAGAATCTTTGCAGAGGCAAGAGATGAGAGAAGGGCGAAAGAATTGCTAGAATTTGGTATCGAAAAGGCTAGGAAAATACTAGGGAGATAGATACTTCTCGATTGCAGATATTATCTTTCTTTTTGTGAAGGGCTTTTCTATCAGTTCCACTGCCCCTGCTGTAATCAGTTCTTTTCCTCTTGTTTTCGAGAAGGCAGTTATGCCAATGACTACAGCATTGGAGTCTATGCTTGTTATTACCCTTGTCGCCTCCACACCATCCATGACAGGGAGTTCTATGTCCATCAGAACCACATCTGGCTTTGCAAACCTATAGATGTCCAAAGCCTCTCTTCCGTTCTTTGCTGTGAATATCTGCCAGTCTTTGTTGTTTAGAATGAGTCTCAGCACATCTAAAACTGCTGGATCATCCTCAACAATAAGTA
>WAJY01000119.1 GCA_015523645.1 Geoglobus sp.
TAGTTATCGAGAACGGGGAAGCAAAGGGGGTTGAGCTGGAGGATGGCACGAAAATAATGGCAAAGAAGGCTGTAGTGAGTGCAATAGATCCCTGGCAGACCTTTCTAAAGCTTATAGATCCGGATCACCTAGACTCAGATTTAATAAAAAAGATAGAAAAGCTGAGACCTTCAAAAAGATCCGTTCTTTTCCAGCTGTATCTTGCATTGAACGAAGCTCCGAACTACAAGGCTGCCGATTTTAATAAAGATGTGAACAGAACTCTAGCATTGTGGATTGGCTATGATTCTGTAGAGGATCTGGAAAAGAACTGGAGAGACAATGAAAGGGGGATTCCTCCGGGCATGCCAGGATCTGAGGCTCAGCCTGGGTTTGAGATAGCTCACCCGACTGTTCACGATCCCACCCAAGCTCCTCCTGGAAAGCATACAGCATTTGCATGGCAGTTTGCACCTTACGAGCTAAAAGATGGAGGAGCAGAAAAATGGCGTGAGATCGAAGAGGAGTATGGGAGAATCTGCCTTGAGAGATGGAGGGAGTATGCACCGAATCTAACTGAAAACAACATCATAGCTCTTAACACCTACACACCCCTTGGATGTGAGGAAAAGCTCATAAACATGAAGGGAGGTGACTGGGGGATCCTAGATCCTACTCCAGACCAATGCTTTGACAAAAGACCTATTGAAGAGCTCTCCCAATACAGAACCCCGATAAAGAGATTGTACATTACTGGGGCTGCAACACATCCTGGAGGAGCTCTGCATGGGTGTGCCGGATACAACACAGCCAAGGTGGTTGCCGAGGATTTAGGCGTAAAACCATGGTGGAATCCACCAGAATTGAGAAAGCTCTACATTGGATTGAAGAATGGCTTTGAGTATCAGAAACAGCTAATGAAGGTGATGAGATGCTTCAATCCACCAGTTTCTTTTTAATCTTTAAAGCTCAATGACCGTCCCAACACTCTTTCCAGCAATCGCCTTTAGCAAATTTCCCCTCTCAGCAGGAATGATTTCAACATGTTCAGCATATCTAGCTATATCAAATGCTATTTCCACCTTCTTCATCATTCCACCAGTAACATCAAAACCGTGAGATCTTGACAAATTTATACCATAGAACTCGCTTTTTCTCAACAGAGAGATTTTCTCAGCATTGTCATTAAGCTGGGGATCAGATGTGTGGACAGCATGCTTTGAAATTAGCAACACCTTTTCAGGCTCAAGCTCTCTAGCCAGATACCTGAATATCTCCTCAGTTGATACAATGGCAAATCCTCTGGCAAGGTCAATGATGACATCGCCATAAGTTACAGGAGTTATGTCAAGCTCAAACAGATGGTTCACCAGCTCTGTATCCCACCTGCAAATCTTCCCGTTTCTCGCTATAGCAGCTGATGAAACCCTAACTGTAAATGCATTTTCTCCCATTTTAAGAAGCTCATCAACAACAATCATGTTCAGCTTTGCCGCATCCATTCCAACTACGCAGAAGCCATAGGAGCTTTTCTCATCCACAAAACCGTCATGGGTTCTGTATTTTTCAGCTGACGTATGAGGAAAGGAACCACCGCCGTGACCTATCAGAATTCTCACACCATACTCTCTCCTAGCCCTCACCACCTCCTCACACAGCATCTTCAGCTTATCGAGATTGACCGTGTAGGGTTTTTCCTTCTCAGTTATAACACTACCCCCAAACTTGACAAACACAAGTTTTTCCACACTCCATCACCAGCAAGGCTATAATTCCAGTATTCAATTTCGAAATTTATGCATTGCTGATGGGATTGGCTAAGCAACTAACTTCAAAATTTCTGAAAGAGATTCCAGAACATACTTGCAACCTGCACTCTCAAGCTCTTCCCTGTCACTTTCCCCCTGAACTGTAACCACATCAATTCCCGCTTTCACCGCCGCTCCTACATCTGAAACACTATCTCCAACGTATAAAGTGCTC
>WAJY01000120.1 GCA_015523645.1 Geoglobus sp.
AGAGACAGACTTTCTCTGACAGAAAATAAGGAGATTGGAGATTTAATCGAGGATAACTGGAACACTCTGAGAAATCTCGAGTTTTCCTATATAGCTTCCAGATACCTCCCAGAAGAATTCAGAAAAGATGAAGCTGAAGAGGCCCTGAAATTTTACAGAAAACTGAGGGAAACGCTATGGGGGAGTTTTTGAAAAGAATTTATGAGAATAGAAAAAAGTACTTTGATCAAATTGATGATTATCTGGAAAAAATAAAAGAAATAGTTGGAAAAGAATGTACAGATGCAGAAATATATCTATTTGGTTCGGTTATTGAAGGAGACTACTCTGTTGGGCTTTCAGACATCGATATAGCCATCGTTTCAGATAGATTTAATGACAGAGACCTGAAGCTTAATATATTCGGGATTCTAACCAGAATTTTTTTCGATTCTCCATTTGAGTTCCATGTTCTTACCAAAGAACAGTGGAGGGCACTCAAAAGGTTTGTTAGAGACTACAGGAAGAGTTTCTAATGTTTATGTAAAGACACCATTGCCGAGCTGTTACAACTGGATTGTTGTGGGCTGTTGAGCCATCTATGAAGAAGATTAAACTTATGGCCCTCTGCATTATTCAGAGAATATTTTGAGATTCATATCTGTAATCTCAGAGCGTGTGTAAAAATCAGTAGCAATCTATGATTCTGGCTTTCATCGATTTAATTTTAAAACCTCAGGGATTATATTATTAACCAAATGTTTGATCAGTTCTTGATTCATCAGTATTCGTAAATCTTTTAGTTTACTAAATCTTTATAAGCTTCCAGAACAAATCAGTAATTTGATGGAAAGAACAACTCGGAAAGAGTTTGAAGAGGGGCTCAAACTGATCAAAAAAATAATAATGAATACCGCTAAGAAATACCAAATCGAAGTTGATAGGCTAATTCTCTTCGGATCGAGAGCGAGGGGAAATTACAAAGAATATTCTGATTGGGATATCATGATTGTGACGAAGAAAGAATATAACAGGGAAAAAACTTTTGAGTTCATAAGGGCATGTACAAGAGCTGTGCTTCCTGAGGATGTTCATATTATTGTCGTTGGAAAAGACCATTTTGAAAAATATAAGGATGTTTACGGAAGCATCGCTGGAATGTCCAATCTTGAAGGAGTGATCGTTTGAAAAGGGAAGTAAAGGAGATAGTTAAGAGATGGTTGGAAAAAGCTGAAAAAGATTTAAAGACGTGTAGAAGGGAGCTAAATTATATAGATCCTGTGATTGAAACTGTCGCATTCCATGCACAGCAGGCGGTTGAAAAATATCTAAAAGCATTTCTGGCTTCTCATAACATTCCTTTTGGAAAAACCCATAATATTGCAAAACTGATCGAAATGTGTTCCAGGATAGATGGAGATTTTGAATATCTGTTTGAAATAGATGCTGACACGCTGTATCCAATCGGGATCACAATCCGTTATCCGAGCGATTTTGAAATTTCTGTTTCTGAAGCAAGAGACTTTGTAAAAACGGCCGAGAAGGTCAAAGAATTTGTATTGAAAAAAATTGAGAGATGAAAAATGGTGTTGGAGTTATCTGTGCAAATCTGAATTTTATACAGTTCTGGAAAAGTCGGGTCTGGTGGGAAGATGTTATAATGGTATTCTGAACTCATAGCAGGAGTAAAGATAACGAGAGATTACCGGATAATCATTTCCCCAGAGATAAGGAAAAAATTCGTTGAAGACAGGAGATTTTCCTGAGATAACATCATGGAAAAAGAGATCATCATAATAAAAGGAAGAAGGAGATATAGTGACTTTCATGGATGATGAAATAAAGACATTGTTCTCATGAGGTTGTATTGAAAATCTGAAACCAGCATCTTGCACATCAAGACACAGATTTATATAACCTGTATGCAGTACCACATCCTGTGAAAGTGAGCGTTATAGTTGCAACCTATTCGCCAGAAATGTTTGATCATTTTAAAGAATGCATTGAGAGTTTAAAAAACCAGTCCTATCATAATGTGGAGATCATTGCTATAGTCGATGGAAATGAGGATTATTACAGAATGATAAAGGAGAAGATGCCTGATCTAAATCTGCATCTGAATGAAAAAAATCTGGGATTGCTCTATTCGAGAAACAGGGGGGTTGAGTTATCAAACGGGGACGTTGTTGCTTTTATAGATGATGATGCAATTGCAGACGGGAAATGGATTGAAGAGCTCGTAAGGATGTATGAAAAATATGATGCAATAGCCACAGGGGGAAAGATTGAGCCCATGTGGATGGTAAAAAAGCCGAAATGGTTTCCTGAGGAATTCTACTGGATGATTGGTGCAACGCATCTCGGGTTTCCTGAAGAAATAACCGAGGTGAGAAACACCTTTGGGTCAAATTTGAGTTTCAGAAGGGATGTTTTTCTCAGGCTCGGTGGGTTCAACCCTGAGATGGGTGGGATAAGAGGTAAGAGAATGCTTCAGGCCGGAGAGACCGAGCTGTGTGAGAGGATGAAGAGGCGATTTGGAAAGGGGGTGATGTACAATCCCGATGCTGTTGTGTATCACAAGATATTTGAGAGGAGGGTTAAGTTCAGTTTCCTTGTGAAGAGGGCTTTCTGGCAGGGATATTCCAAGGCTGTTATGGAGGGAGTTGTTAAAAACATACATGAAGAGAGGTTTTTTTTGAAGTTCCTCATAAAGGAAAGAACCTTAATAAGATTTAAATCTCTAATCAAGGGAGAACCTGATGAGGCTTTAAAACTCCTAACTTTCCTGTTTTTTACATTGCTGGTTGGTGCCGGGTATTCCTGGGGCAGGGTTGCAGGATTGGATTGAAATTCTTTTTAGCTTATATTACCAAAATTGAAATAAATATCGGAGATCACACGAATGGATTGTAGATTTCAAGCTCTTTGACTCCTTTAAAATCTTTTTAGTTTCTTGTGACGAGAATTAAATCATGATGCAAGGCAGTTGCAGCAATTACTGCATCCGGTATCTTGATTTTGTTTTTTCGTCTGGTTTCAATTGCC
>WAJY01000121.1 GCA_015523645.1 Geoglobus sp.
CCCGGGATCTCCACATTACACAAGCTTTGATGATGTAATCGAGCACGCAGTCAGAAACGCAGGAAAACTTGAGGAAGGAGGAGTAGATGCGATTCTTGTGGAGAATTATGGGGATAGACCGTATTTTCAAAAAGCTGGCAATGAAACCATTGCATGCATGACTGCTGTGATGAAGGACATAAAGCGTGAGGTATCAATCCCACTTGGCGTTAACGTTTTGAGAAATGATCCCGTAGCTGCATCAGCAATCGCAAAAGCTGTTGGAGCAAAATTCATAAGGGTTAATCAGCCCGTATTTCCCTCAGCATCACCTGAGGGATTCTTGGAGCCATTATCGGCTTTTCTGGCAAGGTACATCAGGCAGATTGATCTCAAGGTGAGGATTTTTGCTGATATAATGGTGAAGCATGCGGTTCACTTTGCAGAGATCGATGATTATCTTAACAATCTTGAAAGGGCGTTTACTGACTGCATTGTTGTTACTGGAAAAGCAACAGGCAAACCTCCTGGCATTGATGAGCTGAAGAAAGTCAAGGAAAAAGTCACACTTCCGGTTTTTGTGGGTAGTGGAGTTAATGCAGAAAACATTGATATCTTCATGAAATATGCAGATGGGTTCATAGTTGGAACATACTTCAAGGATGGCGAGGAGGTGAATGCGGAAAAGGTAAGAAGGTTATGCAATCTTCTTTCAGAATCAGGACTCGATCCATCTTTTTTTGAGTTCTGAAAATGTTCCGCTCTCTATGCTTTCCCTTATCTCCTCCATGAGCTTTATGATAAAGTGAAGATTGTGGTATGAAGCCAATCTGAAGAACGTAAGCTCATTTGCCTTGAAGAGGTGTCTGAGGTAAGCTTTCGAGTATTCCTGACAGACCATGCAGTCACACCACCCATCTATCCCCATGCTTTCCTTTCTGAACTCGCTCCTCTTTATGTGAATCCTGAACTTGTTCTTTCTGTTCCCACCGCTTTCAGGAGAAACGAAAACAACCCCTCTCCTCGCCCATCTTGTTGGTGTAACGCAGTCAAATGTGTCAATTCCCCCCTCAACACTTTCAAAAATGTCCTCAATTCCACCAATTCCAAGCAGATGCACAGGCTTCTCTCTGTCAAGGACAGGAATAACCCACTCTAATATGTTCAGCATATCCCTCTTGCTTTTCCCCAGCGATCCGCCAATTCCGAAGCCATCAAATGGCAGGGAGGAGATGAATCTTGCTGATTCGAGCCTTAAATCCCTGTACTCACCACCCTGAACTATTCCGAAGATCTTCTGCCTTCTGTCATAAACTTCAAGGCACCTCAATGCCCATCTATGGGTTCGTTCCATTGCCTTCCTTGTGTACTCATAGTCCGAAAGCGGAGATGTGCACTCATCGAAGGCGAAAATAACATCGCTGCCAAGATTGGACTGTATTTTCATGCTTTTTTCAGGAGTAAGCCTTGACTTCTTGCTGTAAAGGGGATCGTGGAATGTGACTCCATCGTCATCGACAAACGCCCATTTTTTGCCTTCAGTTTTTTCAAGATTCTCTGCCTTCAGATTTTCAAGAAATATGTTGTCGGTTATCTTGCCCACTCCATGCTCCATGCCAAATCCAAGAGAGAACGCCTGAAAGCCACCTGAATCTGTAAAAATGATTCCATCAAAGCCCATGAATTCATGTAGTCCACCCATGTCTCTGATAAGCTCATCTCCGGGCTTCATGTGAAGATGGTATGTGTTGGCAATAACCGCCTGAACTCCCATCTCCTTCAGATCTCTGTTATCCAACCCCCTCACACTTGCCAGCGTTGCGACAGGTATGAAGGCTGGAGTGTCAAGCCTTTTTCCGTTTACCTTAAGAACTCCTCTTCTTGCCCTGCCCTCTTCAGCTATGATGGAGAATTTCACAGGATTTTGTTATTGGGGGAGGAATCATTAAAGTTTTGTTGAGTTAATGAAATAGTCTCGAATGTCAGAAGAAGAAAGAAAAAATTAAAAGCATATAACTCTAAATAAAGAAAACAATTTGAGATGGTCAAAATGAGGTTAAGCTACCGAATATTGCTCAGAAAAGAGCCGGAAGGAGGATACACGGTGATGGTTCCATCTCTTCCGGGATGCATAACTTATAGTGAAACAATAGAAGAGGCGATAGAAATGGCAAAAGAAGCCATTGAGCTGTACATAGAGAGCTTGAGAGAACATAGTGAGGATATCCCGGTAAATAGGGAAACTTTGGAAGATGATTCAC
>WAJY01000122.1 GCA_015523645.1 Geoglobus sp.
AAATTGGTGCAGTACCTGTTCCAATAACTCCAATATACACACCCAACGAATTAGAATATATATGTAGGGATTCACATGCAAGAGGTATTCTTTGCTCAGATGTAAATTTTGATTATGTGATGCAAGTATTACCAAAAACGAATTTGGAGATAATCATTTACACGAATCTGGCTGATTTAGTAGAGGTGTATAAAAAATTTTTCGGAAAAATTTTAGACAGGATCCCAAGTGGTAGAATTGAAAATATGGAAAATGTATTTTCTTTTAAAAAATTAATTAAAGGGCATGGCAGTCCACCTCAGATAGATATCGATCCAAAAAGTTATCCGGCATACATACTTTATACTGGAGGTACAACTGGTAATCCCAAGGGGGTCATAGGTACACATTATACAGCCGTAGCAATTGTAACTGAAACATATGAATGGTTTAAAAACTTTATAAAAGACGGTGAACATATCGCTATGGTTCAACTCCCCCTCTTCCATATTTTTGGTCAGTTAGTAGTTGCAGTTCTTAATTTGCATTCTGGCAATACGATAGTATTAATGCCCAAACTTAATTTGGATGCACTTCTGGACTCTGTTCGTAGATACAAAGTGACTTTGTTTTATGGTGTACCTGCGTTGTATAATATGATACTCGATCATGATAGGTTGGATCAATATGATCTGACTTCTCTTAAATATTGTTTTTCTGGTGGTGATGTTTTGCCAAGTGAAGTGTTCATGCGATGGAAATCAAAGTTTGGTCTACCAATTTATCAAATATACGGATCCACTGAAACGGGAAACATAGCTATAAGTCCATTAGATCGAGAGCCAATTCCGGGGTGCGTTGGATTACCCTTACCTACAAAACGGATTAAAATTGTTGATCCAGATACACATGAGCCAGTTCCAATAAACACACCTGGCGAGTTATGGGTCCATGCAGATTATTTGGTAAAGGAGTATTGGAATAAACCTGAAGAAACCGAGAAATCATTTGTTTTACAAAATGGTATACTGTGGTACCGTATGAAAGATATTGTCAGAATGGATGAGAAAGGATACCTATATTTTGTTGATAGGGCAGTGGACTTAATAAAATACAAAGGTTATAGAATATCAGCTTCGGAAATAGAAGCTGTTTTATTAAATCATCCTGCTGTAAAGGAAGTGTGTGTTATTGGCGTACCAGACAAAAAAGTTGGGGAGCGTATTAAAGCATTCGTAGTGTTGAATGATGATGTTCGAGGTGTTACGGCTTCAGATCTGATAAAATGGTGCCGGGAAAATCTTGTCCCATACAAAGTACCGGATTACATCGAGTTTAGAGACATGCTGCCAAAATCAAAGGTCGGTAAAGTTTTAAGACGTGAGTTAAGGGAAAAGGAAAGAAAAAAGACTAAGGAAGTGATAACAAGCTTAACAAATTGATCCTGACAAATTTAGCTTGATACGAAATAGTTGTGAAAAGACAAAGATATAACAAAGTTATTAAACCTCTATAATTTCAACAGGAGTTTTCTCGAGAACCTTACATTTTGACTTTTGAACGACAACTGTTGACTCTATAGCAACACCCCAGTCTCCTGGTAGAACTACTTTTGGTTCCAAAGCTAATGTCATGTTTTCAGCGAGCTTTTCTGAAGAATTTGTTATCGCTGGAGGTTCATCCATTTCCAATCCAATACCATGCCCGATGAATTTAACTTTTCCGAAACCTCTACCCATGAAACCGTCCATATTGCATTCTTTAGCAAGTGTCATAGCTCTTTCATAGATTTCATGACATTCTGCCCCTTTTTTTGTTAATTTTAGGATCTCTGTATATATCTCTTTTAAATTTTCAAAATTTTCTATAACTCTAATCGATGCTTTTCCTATTGTAAAGGTTCTTGTAATATCAACGGTGTAGCCGTTGTATCTTCCAGTTATATCTATCCACACAACGTCTCCTTTTCTTAATTTTTTATTCCCACTTCCAACTGGACAAGCTCTACTTAAACCTGGACCTGCGCTTACGGAATTGACCATACTCTGCTTAATTAGAGATATAACGGCTATGTTTGGCATTTTACTTCTCCAATCCCTAATTTCAACATATCCATCATGCATAAGTTTCTTTAACTGACATTCAAGAATTGCAGATGCTTCAAATTCTCTCATACCCTCACTTATAGTCTCTGCTGCAAAAGACAACGTTTCATCTACCTGTTTTATTGCTTTCTTCATATATTCGATCTCAAACTTGTCTTTTATTTTTCTTAGCTCAAATAACAATGAAGAGACGTTCTCACTCTCGTAAATATAGCTATAAAGTTGTTTGTATGTGGTAACAGGGACCACATCTTCCTCTAGTCCTACAATTTTTGAGTTTTTTATTTCGTTTATTGCATCTTTCAAACCACCACTCCTCACAGTCATATTCTCTGCTTCTGTTTTTGCTCTTTCTGGGTTTATGGAGACATACAGAGTCGCTTCTCCACTTGAAGGTAAAACCATCACTCCTCTTTGAGCTGTTCCACTTAGATAGTAAATGTTAATTGGACTCATAATAAGTGATACGTCAATTTCTTTTTCCATCATTCTCTCTTGAAGAACTTCAATTCTTCTTTGAAAAATTTTAGCAGCCATTTATCTATTGATCTCCCTTTTTTTAAAATAGTCGTAAAATCCTCCCTTACTGCCTTTTTTCCTCTTTGGATTTCCTAAATATCCAGAACTTATAAGCATCTTCATCATAGTTGGTACTATCCATTTTGAGTCGTTTGTCAATCTGTACATTTCTTCCCATATCCTAGCTCTCATGTCCAACCCTATCCAGTCAGTTAGTTCAAATGGACCCATAGGATGTCCATACCCGTATTTCAAAATTTTGTCTATGTCCTCTGGTGATGCTACTCCCTCCTCCACTATTCTCATAGCCTCCATGAAGATTGCATGTGACAATCTTATCGATGGAAAACCTCTCCCGTTATCTTTTACAACAACAACTATCCTGTCTAACTTTTCCATCAGATCTACTGTAACATCTAGCGTTTTCTTGCTTGTAAGCAAACCTGTCACAATCTCAACAAGCTTCATAACGTGAACTGGCTGAAAAAAATGTGTCCCAATTATCCTTTCGGGTTTAGATGTCTCGGAAGCGAGTAGAGTTATTGGAAGAGATGAAGTATTGCTTGCAAGAATGACATCAGTTTTTGAGTCAAGATCTTTAAAAGCTTTTTTCTTTAAATCTAGACTCTCTGGGATCGCTTCGATTATATAGTGTGCCTTCTCGCACAATTTTCCGAAATTTGTTGTCAATTCTATTCTACTCAATATTTCAGATGACTTCTCTTTGGTGATCTTTTTTTTCTCGACTCTCCTATTTAGAGTCTCTTCTATTTCTTTGTATCCTTTTTTAAGCACGTTTTCCTCAATGTCTGTAGCTATAACATCGAAGCCCCGTTCGGCACACAAAAGGGATATCTGCCTACCCATAGTGCCAAAGCCTAAGACACCTATACATTTTATTTTCATATGCACATCACCTATGTTTTCTTCTGAAGTCTTCAACCGCCTTTTTGTGCTCCTCAGATTCAGCACAGAATTTTTGCGCAAGTAATGCTTTTTCTAAAGCTGTACCGAGATCATCGTCAAAAGCATTATTGATCAGTTTCTTTGCCCAATATAATGCGATTGGGGATTTCGACATTAAAATTTTTGCTTTATTTATAGCTGTTTCCATTAGTTTATCTAGCGGAACCACTTCCTCTACCAATCCGATTTTAAGAGCTTCTTGAGCATTATATTGTTTTCCAGTCATTATCATTTGTTTAGCTATACTTTCTCCCACAATTCTTGGTAAGAAATAAGTTTCCCCATCTGCTGGGACAAGACCTATATTTATGAATACTGCACCAAACACAGCATTTTCGCTTGCTATTCTGAAATCACAAGAGAATGCAATCCCACCACCAGCGCCCACAGCATATCCATTTACAGCAGCGATTGTTGGAATGTACATTTCACGCAAACTTTTGTTAATTTTTTGGAATTGATCTATTCTCTCTTTAAATTCAAATATGTCCATTTCGTATACGGGTTTATCTTTGAGGTCTATTCCCACACAAAAGGCTTTATCTCCTTTCCCGGTTATTATGAGCACTCTTAGTTCTTTGTTTTTTTCTACACTATTTAATATTTCAATAAAGCTGTTCAAAGCTCTCTCATCCAATGCATTCATAACTTCCGGTCGATTAATAGTGATAACACCGATTCCTTTTTCTATTTCCTCAAATAAAATTGGAGGTATGATTACACCCCCTCTTTTTTATAATCATAAAATCCTTTTCCAGTCTTTTTTCCAAGATTGCCAGAAAGTACGAGTGTTTTCAAAGTATTTGGTGGTTTCCACATTGGGTTGCCTGTCTCGGAATACAAGTACTCAGCAATTTCGTAAAGTGTATCTAATCCGATGACATCAGCAAGGTCAAGTAGTCCCATAGGATAGTTAAAGCCCAGTCTTATCATGGTATCTATCTCCTCTGGTGTTGCTAGTCCTTCTTCCAAACATCTCACGGCCTCCAAAAAAAATGCCATGTGAGACCTCGTTGTTACAAATCCTGGACAATCTTTTTTCAGGACAACGGGTGTTTTATTGAGCGATTTTATAAATTTGCTCACTATATCAATCGTTTCTTTAGTTGTGCAACCACCAGGTGTTATTTCAACCAGCTTCATTACTTGTGCTGGACTAAAGAAGTGAGTACCTATAAACTTTTTTTTGCGGTCACTACCAACTTTTTCTGCGATTCGGGAAATCATGATTGATGAAGTGTTAGTTGCAAAAATTGTTTTATTACTTGCTATTTCATCTAACTTTTCGAAAAGTTCTTGCTTAAGCTGAACTTTTTCAGGTATAGCCTCTATGATTATGTCAACGTCTCTTGCAACAGTTTCAAGATCTGTTGTGGTTGTTATTCGGTTTAGTATTTCATCAATCTCATTTTTAGCTATTTTTCCTTTTTCAGCTAATTTTTCTAGACCAAATCTTCCGGATTTTATTTGTCGCAGAGCTTGCTGGCAAATTTCTTCTGTGACGTCTCTACCTATTACTTCATACCCACTCATTGCTGCTATCTGGGCAATCCCATGTCCCATTAAACCTAATCCAACCACACCAACCTTTTTCACTTCCATGTTTCTTCCCTCAAATAATATTTTTTATTTTACAATCTCTTTTGACAATATAAAGTTTGCGATAAATTGTGAGGATTTAAAAATTAAATTTTTGACGTTGTAATCCTGTTGTAGTGCTGATTTTATAAAGTTAGATACTTTAAAGCTTAAATCTAAAAATAGAAAACAAGAGGTTTACCACTGCTTTATTAGAAAACTCTGAAAGTCTCTTTTGAGACACTGCAGATCGGACAGACTTCTGGAGCCTCGCCGACGAATATGTACCCGCATGTGGGACATACGTATATCCTATCCTCAAAGGTTTTATCTCTTCCACTCTCTACAAGAACCTTGATCTTTCTATATATCTCTGCATGCACCTTTTCAGTTTCCATAGCCCACCTGAAGGATGTTGCTGCTTTTCTTTCTCCCTCCCTTATGGCAATATCATAAAATCTGGGATACAACTCCTCAATTTCATAGCTCTCGCCTTTTATGGCTTCCTCCAAATTCTTTACCGGGTTGTCAAGATCTTCAATATTCTTCAGATGATTTTTTGCATGGACGTATTCAGAGAAGGAAAAAGCTTCAAAGACCCTTGAAAGGTTTTTCAAGCCCTTTTCCCTTGCCATCTCGCCGAAAATCTTGTATTTAATGCTTGCCTGGCTCTCTCCTGAAAATGCATTTTTCAAGTTCTTTTCGGTTTCCATAACATCACCTTCTTTCTGCTTGAAAAAAGAATGATATATAATTTTTTAGTCATTCTAGAGATTTAAGAAGTCTTTTCCTCACCGCTACATAGGCTTCATCGCTGAACTCAGCCTTGTAGTATCTTAGAAGTTTTTTAAGCTCACCCTCATCCATCAACTCCAATTTTGAATTAAGGTAGACAGAAAACTGGGTTAAATTTGATGGCCTGTTTTTGAAAACGCTCCTCTCGAAGTCAACAAAAACAATTCTTTCGGAGAGGATTATGTGCCTGTCCGGATGGTTCATTTCCCCCTTCTGAATTCCGAGTAAATCGAGAGTTCTGCATACATCAAGTATTCTCCCCACTGCTATTTGATCAATGGAGTCAAGAACCTCCGAGATGTGTTTTCCTCTGACATATTCCATCTCTATTTCCAGAGATTCTGGTTTTATGGAGTGAAGTCTGGGAACAAATGTAAAAGGCTGAAGGGAATTTAGCATCCTAGCCTCCTTCCAGAAATTGTAGTTAAGATTGTTTCTAAACCTCTTTACAACCTTGTCTCCCTTCACTATTATTTCAGAATGCCTGCCCCTCATATCCTAGTTACATGAATTGTATCTGCAAGCCTTTCATCTATTGCTATATGAGTGTTTCCAAGCTGGATGAGATAGGTGGGGAATACTCTTATAACCTTTACTCTCTTCCCCGGTAGCAAGCCGATGGACGTTATCTTTCTGATAATCTCATCATCTCCTGAAAGATACTTTATCTCTCCCTCCTCTCCCGGAGAGAGGGAGGAAAGTCTTACAACAAGGCTCCTAACCTCATCCTCACCCCTCAAACAGCACTCTCCCTTTGGAATCTCCATTCCATGAGGACATACAGATGGGTGACCGAGGAGTGTGCAAATAGCCTCCTCAACCTCCTCACTTATGACATGCTCGAATTTGCAAGCTGAAGCCTCAATCTTGCGAACATCTGTTCTCAAAACGTCATTCAGCAATCTTTCAGCCAGTCTGTGGAGTCTCATTATCTTTTTTGCCCTCTCAATTCCCTTCTGGTTTAAGTTTCCATCCTCATCAATGTATCCAAGTCTGAAGAGTTTTTCTTTCATGCTCTCATCCTCAATCTCGTACTCTTCTCCCTCCTCCACTCTTTTCATGTAAATTTCCTTCAAAAGGTTCTCAAGCTCTTCTTCAAGTTTCATTTCGGCAACACCTCAAAGATTGCATTAAGCAAGAATCCTGATGAAAATGCTATCAAAATGGATGTTATGAAGGTTGCTAGTGCAAAAGCCAAGCCCCTCTCCTTTATCATCATCGAGAGCTGTGCAATGCATGGTACAAAAAGTGTCAGAACAACCATTGAGACCACAGTTTGTTTATAGTCAAGAACGCCCTTTGAAACCAAATCGTAAAGACCAGCAGTACCATAATCTCTTCTGAAAAATCCGTAGAGAAACACCTCTGACATCTTTTCAGGCAGAGATAAAAGACTTGCAGGGTATGAGAGAATTGTTGTTATAAAGCTAAACATCTCGGTTATTCTCCCCACCCAGATCGCAAGACTTATAATCACAAAAATTGGAATAACCTCCTTAAAATACCACTCAAGCCTCGAAATTGTTTTCATGAGAACATTTGAAAAAGAGGGCAGTCTGAGAGGTGGTATTTCCATGTAAAAGACTGGTTTTTCTCCCGGCATGTATTTTCCAGCAAGCAATCCTATTGCTGTTAGAATTGAGAAAACAAAAGCTCCCCAAACATATAGGGCAAGAAGATCGGGAGCTATTCCTATCATTATTCCGAGCTGGGCGGAACATGGTATTGCTACAGCAAGCATAAGCGTTGCAATCATTTTCTCTCTCCTTGATTCAAGCACCCTAGTTACTATAACCGCCATTGTCCCGCATCCAAGCCCGAGAATAAGGGGTATTACAGCCCTTCCACTCAATCCTGCTTTTTTAAACAGTCTGTCTAAGAGCATTGCCATTCTTGGAAGTAGTCCTGAGTCTTCAAGCAATGAGAAGGAAAGGAAGAACATTGAAACAATTGGAAGAACGATTGAGATCGCATATCTCAACCCAAGTGTGATTACTCCATATTCTCCTCCCACCAATTCTCTCAGCCAGTATGACTTGATGTTTTCAGAGAGCCAAGCATTTAAAGGATCATTAATCCTCATCTCAAAAAGTCTCTCCATAACATCCACGAGAATCTGGGCACCTATCACTCCTGTGAAGAGATACAGAAGGTAGAGAATTGCGATGCTCATCGGAATGGCAAAAAGGGGGTTGAGGGTTATTTCATCAAATCTCATGTGTCTTGAGGTTCTTTTTTCATACTCTATCACACTCTCAAGCAGAATCTCAGCTGTTCTCTGATACTCCATGGCTAGTGTGAAAGCCAAGGATCTCCCGAATCTCTTTCTTATTCTTTCAATATCCTTCTCGTCAAGCTTAAGCCTCTTTATAACATCCATATCGTTGGCGAGGGCTAGGATGCTGAATATCCTCCTTCTATCCATTAAATCCCCTGGTAGAAGTTCTCCAACCTCTTCAATTGCCTTCTCCATATCTTCTGAAAACCTGAAAAACCTCTTTTCCCGATTTTCCTTGCTAAGCTCATCAATTCTTTTTAGAAGTTCCTTAATACCCTTTCCCTTAATGGCTATTGTCTCAACAACAGGAATTCCAAGTTTTCTTTCCAGTTCTTTTGAATTTATTCTCATTCCAATCTTTTCCGCTTCATCAACTGCATTTAGGACAAGTATTACATTGAAGCATGCATCAATGAGCTGGATTGTTAAAGGTAAAGCTCTGTCAATGTTTTTTGCATCAATAACGTTGACAACAACTCTAGCTTTGGAGTTGAGCAGTATCTCCTTTGCAACTCTCTCTTCCTCTGTTATTGAAAAGAAGGAATACATTCCAGGCAAGTCTGCAACACTGAGATTCATGTTTTTTATCTTTCCTGCTGAAATGTCCACAGTCGTGCCAGGGTAGTTTGAAACTGTGGCGTATCTTCCTGTTAGTTTGTGAAATATCACGCTTTTTCCAACATTTGGATTTCCAACCAAAAGCACGTCAAAGTATTCAGGCACTTCTCTAGGGCTATGGCAATCCATAATTTAGGGAAACCTAAAAAATTTAAATAGTTTTCTAGGGTTCTATTCCCTTATCGGTTATAGAGAATGAACAGAACACTCCTTCAGGTTTCGATCTATGCTTTATCAGCCTGGCTATTCTTTCATTTCCAGCTCTTTCAAAGGCAATTATGGTCTTTGAAAGATGGTCGATGCTAGGTCCACCGAGCGGCTTTATCTCCTTGCTCTCTATATCCGTAAACATCTGGTTTGTGAACACAACAGCTAAGTCATGTTTCCTTGCCAAGCCCAGAAGAAAGGTTAGCTGGGATATCAGATCTCTCTTTACCTTTATCTGCCTCTTCTCGTCCTCTAACTCACTTCTATACAATGCTGTGAGAGAGTCAACAACAACAAGCTTGATCTCGTTCTCCCTAACAAGCTTTTTAACTTCCCTGATTGATGTGTTCTGGTGGCTGAACTCGAAAACCTCGTAAATGAAAACGTTCTTCAAAACCTCCTTCTCTTCAAATATCTGCCCTATCCTCTCTCCAGAAAGCCCTTCTGTGTCTATGTATGCAACCTTGAACCTTTTTGCCGTGTTGTATGCAAGCATAAGGCAAAAGGATGTTTTTCCCGTTCCGCTCTCTCCGTATATCTGCGTGACACACCCTGTCTCAATTCCGCCTGAAAGGATGCTGTCTATGCATCTACTCCCAGTTGGAAGCTTCATGAATTTTCAACTCCACAGCCCTTCTAACCTCCTCAATGCTCAGCCCACTTTCTTCAGAGATCCTTCTGATATCCTCAAATTCCGGCTTGAACCTATAATCAGAAACCTTGATCCTTACAGAATACTCTCTCTCTCCAATCTTCAGCCTTATGTTTCTCACATCTCTAGAGACCTTGATTCTGTGGTAGAATGGAAGAATTCTGACTCCAAGTGTGGATGTTTGCTTGAGAATCAGATCAGCAACCCTTTCTGCCTTTCCAGCATCGCAGATTGCCTTTATCTCAAAACAGGGTCTGCCTTTTTTACCTATTCCAGGAATAGCATAAACGTCATGGCTTTCCTTCATTATGACATCCATCGCATGTCTCAAATCCTCTCCTGTCATGTCATCGACAGTCGTTTCTATCACAGCAACCTCATCTTTCTCAAAGCTCTCTCCTAAAATCAGCCTCAAGAGGTTTGGAACCTCCCAGTCTTTGTATCCAGCTCCATAACTTATCCTTTCAACATAGAAAGAAAAGTTTGGCTCTCCTTCAGAAAAATGTGCTAAAATTGCTGCACCAGTTGGTGTGAGCAACTCTCCCTCTCCTACAACTGCGATCTTCAGATTGCTCATTCTGACTATCTCCAATGTTGCAGGAGCAGGGACAGGATATATACCATGCTCACTCTCAACAAACCCTCTTCCAGCATTTATCGGTGTTGTATAAATTCTGTATCCATTTTTTCTCAACTCTAGTATCCCTTTTGCCGAGCATGCGATGTCAAATATGGCATCATCACTCCCAACTTCATGAAAAACAGCTTTTTTGTAGTCTTTACCATGAATCTTGCCTTCAGCAATTGCCAGCTTTTCAAAGATTTTCAAAACATGCTTTTTGAGTTCTTCATTCAGTCTAGACTCTTTTATCAGCCTAACAACTTCTCCATAACCTCTCTTTTTTCTCATCTCCTTTACCTGAATTCTCTTTGCCTTTATTCCCCTTTTTGAGACTTCTTCAATCTTAAAATCAAGATCTAGCCTCAAAACCCTTATGATGTCATCAAGATCGCTCTCTTCAAGTGTCAGTCCGAGCATTGATGCAATGATCATGTCCCCGCTTGCTCCGCTGAAGCAGTCGAATATAGCCATCTTCATCAAACCACCACAACACTTTTTATGTCCCGATCCTTTAATAATTACTATGGAAGAACTCACGTTGAAGGTTAATCAGGCTTACCCAAGCGACTCTGGAAGAGGTATAGCAAGGCTTGATCCAGAAACTATGTTCAGACTGAACATTTCTCCGGGAGATGTGATAGAGGTTGAAGGCAGAAGAAAGACTGTTGCTAAAGTCTGGAGGGCACCAAAAAGAGACTGGGGAAAGGGCATAATAAGAATAGACAGATTCATAAGGGAGAATGCAGGTGTTAGCATTGGGGATACTGTTAAGATAAGAAAATCCGACTACAAGATTGCAAAGCAAGTTGTGTTTGCACCTCTGAAAAAGCTGGACTTCAGAATAATTGGGGGTGATGTCGAAAGTTATCTCAGACATCAGTTTCTGAAGCGTCCTGTTGTTGAGGGGGATATAGTTCCATTAATAGGCACGGCTCTAAGCTTTGGGAGACAGCCCCAGCAAGCCATCTTGCTTGCTGTCGTTAAGACCGAACCGAAGGGAGTTGTGATAATTGATGAGCTCACGAGAATAGTTCTCAGGGACAAGCCCGTAAAGGGGTTTGAGAGATTCGGAAAGGCTGGTGTTACATACGAAGACATTGGAGGTTTGAAGAAAGAGCTTCAGAAGGTCAGAGAGGTGATAGAGCTTCCTTTAAAGTATCCAGAACTCTTCCAGAAGCTGGGAATTGATCCACCAAAGGGTGTTCTTCTGCACGGTCCTCCTGGAACAGGCAAAACACTGATAGCAAAGGCTGTTGCAAATGAAATTGGGGCAAGTTACTTCACAATAAACGGTCCAGAGATAATGAGCAAGTTTTATGGAGAGAGTGAGCAGAGACTGAGAGAGATATTTGAGGAGGCTAAGGAGAATTCTCCGAGCATAATATTCATTGATGAGATAGATGCAATAGCACCAAGAAGAGATGAGGTAACAGGAGAGGTTGAAAGAAGAGTTGTTGCTCAGCTTCTAACTCTCATGGACGGACTTGAGGAGAGAGGACAGGTTATTGTTATTGGTGCAACAAACAGAATTGAGGCAGTTGATCCAGCTTTAAGAAGACCTGGAAGGTTTGACAGGGAAATAGAGATTGGAGTTCCTGACAGAGAAGGGAGATTCGAGATACTCCAGATCCACACCAGAAACATGCCTCTAGAACCAGATTACTCCCTTGACTTCATAATTCCCGCACTTAAAGCTTTGAGTGAGAACCTTAAGGACAACGGAGATGAAAGATACAAGGATATTGAGTTTTTCATTGATGAGGTGAGGGAGTTAGAAAAGAAGGAGGAGATAAAGAGGGCGGTCGAAAACTTCCTCCCTTCGGATCTAAAAGAGGAGCTAGAAAGAGAACTTGTGAGGGAGATGTTGAGGTATATAGCGGATCAGACACATGGATTTGTTGGTGCTGACATTGAAGCTTTATGCAAGGAGTCTGCCATGAAGGCATTGAGAAGGGTTCTCCCTCAAATTGATCTCAATGAAGACACAATACCACCTGAGGTTCTGGAGTCAGTTAAGGTGACATTTGAGGATTTCAGAGAATCGCTGAAAGAGATAGATCCGTCGGCAATGAGAGAGGTGTTTGTTGAGATACCCAAGGTTACCTGGGATGATGTTGGCGGGCTAGATGATGTTAAGAGGGAGATAGTTGAGGCTGTGGAATGGCCTCTTAGATATCCTGAGAAGTTCAGAAAATTCAACATAAAACCGCCAAAGGGAATTCTGCTTTACGGTCCTCCTGGAACAGGCAAAACACTGATAGCAAAGGCTGTTGCAAATGAGAGCGAGGCAAACTTCATAAGCATTAAAGGAAGTGAGCTTCTTTCAAAGTGGCTTGGAGAGAGCGAGAAGGCTGTTAGAAAAATCTTCAGAAAAGCAAGGCAGGTTGCCCCATGCATAGTCTTCTTCGATGAAATAGATGCAATCGCCCAGATGAGAGGGATTGATGAGGGAAGCAGAGCTGTTGAAAGGGTTGTGAACCAGCTTTTAACCGAGATGGATGGACTTGAGGATCTTGATGGTGTTGTTGTGATAGGTGCGACAAACCGTCCCGACATTCTAGATCCTGCATTGCTCAGACCAGGAAGATTTGACAGACTTGTTTACGTGAGACCTCCAGACAAGATAAGCAGGTATGCGATATTCAGAATTCATACAAACGGAATGCCACTTGCTGATGATGTCGATTTGGAGGAGCTTGCAGAGATAACAGATGGCTACGTTGGAGCGGATATAGAGGCTGTGTGTAGAGAGGCTGTGCTTTTAGCTCTGAGAGAGGACATGAATGCTGAGAGGATAGAGATGAGGCACTTCATGCAGGCTATAAGGAAGATAAAGCCGAGCATTACTGAGAGCATGATAAGCTTTTACGAGAAGTTTGAAGAGAGGGCAAAGGAGACAAAGAGAAGGGAGAAGACACTTCTCGGCTATGGATAGCGAAAGTTTTATACCCTTTAAATTTTAATTTTCTCTCAGGTGGTACTAATGGTTCTAGCAAGGGAAATTCTCAACAAGGTTGTGCTGCTTTCGGACGGAACAATTGTGGGTGTTGTTCATACCATAACCTTCGACTACAAAACCGGAAGTCTGGTTAATATAGTTGTCAAGCCAAAAAATGAGGTTGAGGGATTGAAGAAAGATGAGGGTTACTACATCATTCCATTTGAAAGTGTAAGGTCTGTTAGCGATTACGTTGTTGTTGACAAGAAGAGAATTTGATGAGAGACCTCTTCTTTCCACCTTTAACGTTACCTCTCTTCCTCCTTTTCATACTTCTTCCATTCCTCTTTCTAGTCTTTGCCATTAGCATCTCTTCAGCAATATCCTATGTATTGGACATGCCTGTCAGGGATGGAATGGTTGTATTCCTGATGATCGTTATAGGCTCGATAATAAATCTGCCACTGTATGAGAAGGAGGGGAGGATAGTTGAGAGAACCTACAGCTTCTTCGGGCTCATATATTCTGTCAGGAGGAGAACGAGGATTGTGGTGGCTGTTAATGTAGGTGGATGCGTAATACCTGTTTTTCTCTCCTTGAAGATACTCAATGCTCTGAATCCCATGGCTTTTCTTTTTTCCTTTATTCTCACATCATCTGCAATATATTTCTTTGCAAAACCGGTTCCTGGAGTAGGAATAGCTGTTCCAATGTTTCTCCCTCCTGTCTTTTCAGTATTTTTCAGCCTAATCTCTGCAGGCATTTTTTCGCTATCTCCAGCCCAGATTCCGAAGCTTGCCTTCTCAGCAGGTGTTCTTGGATCGCTTTTCGGAGCTGACATACTTCATCTAAAGGACATCGAAAAAATCGGTTCAGGTGTTGTGAGCATAGGAGGAGCTGGAACGTTTGATGGTATATTCCTGACTGGCGTTTTCTCTGTTTTCTTTGCCACCCTGATTCTGTAAACTTTTTATTGAGTTTCGATCAATAGAGTCCATGAGTCAGACTGGTGTTTTTTATCACGAGAGCTTCAGCAGAAGAAGTTACCTTACAGTTGGAACAAGACTGAGGGATTTTCCTATGGCGTTTCGGGAATTCAGGGCTTCAAAAAACTTCAGGCTCATTGAGAGTCCAAGGGTTAGCGAAGAACTTGTTCTCCAGGTTCACACCCCAGAACTGCTTGAGGGAGTGAGGGCTGATTCTCTCTGCTCAACTGCGTGGCACTCTGCAGGTGGTGTTGTGAAGGCAATCGAGATGGTTTTTGAGGGTGAGCTAAGGAATGCATTTGCATACATTGGAGCTGGAGGTCATCATGCTGGGAAAAATTACTTCTGGGGTTACTGCTGTTTCAATGACGTTGTTCTTGCATACAGAAATTTGGTTAACAAGCATGGAAGCGTTAGGCTGGCTGTTATTGATACCGATGCCCATCACGGTGATGGTACTAGGGAGCTTACAATGCATGATTCCAACTTTCTCCATTATTGCATATGCTATTCAGATTTTGAAAGCCAAGACAAGACAAAGGTGGATGTTAGCTATTACAAAAGAGAGTATCTAGAGTTGGTCAATGGATTTTCGGACTATGCATGTAATTTTAAGCCCGATCTGATAGTATGGTATTTTGGGCACGACACTCATGTTGGAGACTATGGAAGCATAGGACTTACTGTAAGTGATTACATCAAAATTGCAAGATTTTTGAAGGGTTTGGCTGCTGAGATATGCAATGAAAAACTTGCTGTGGTTCTTGGTGGTGGGAGCATTTCTGAGATAGCCAGAGAATCAACCCTAGCAATCATCAGGGAACTTTTGAAGCCCTGACATCAAAAACGTATCTATTAACCCTTGGAGCAAAGTTTCCGCACTCTCTCACAAATCCAATTTCAGCCTTGAAGCCGTGTGAAAGAAACCTCCTCTCTATCATCCTCGCTTTTTCATCAATCTCCTCCTCTCCTGCAAATGTGTAGATGTGCATCCATCCACCGTCTTTAATCTTTAGGAGAGCTAGATCGATGAATTGGTCCGCATTGTATGGGGCAGGCATTACAATTCTGTCAAAGCTCCCTTTAAGCCTCGGAACAACATCCCTAACATCTCCCTGATAGATTCTAACAACTCCTTCAACCTTGTTCATTCTCACATTCTCCTGAAAATACTTAACCGCCTCAGGATTAATCTCTATCCCTACAACTTCAGATGGTTTTGCAAGTCTTGCAATCACTATTGGATAGGGTCCAACTCCAGCAAACATCACAAGAACCCTCTCTCCACTCCTTACAAGCCTTGCAATTCTTTCCCTCTCTCCAGAGAGCTTCACAGTGTAATAGACCTTTGATGGATCAACCTTGAACCTGCATCCATGCTCCTTCGCTATTGTCTCAGTCTCACCTCCGAATATCTTCTTGTATTTCGCAACCCTAAATTCTCCCCTGACCTCTCCACTCTTTTTAAGAATTGTCTTCACATGCTTGTGCTTTTCCTTAACATAATCAACAATGTCCTTTTCAAGATACTCAAGCTCCTCTGGGAGATCTATTATCATCACATCCCCGATTATCTCAAAGCTCCTCCTTAGTAGCTGAATGTGCTCCTTCTTGGCTTTGTTCATCAGGAATTTTTTTAGGTTCATCCTCTGCATCTCCTCTTGTCTTGAATATAACATTAAAAAATCTTTTTGAATGGTTTTGAGTCCTGAAAGAAAAATCAGCAAGGTTTTAAGCCTGTGAAAGAGCAAACTACAATTTATGGTAAAGCTTGCTGTTTCCGGTAAGGGAGGTGTTGGAAAGACAACGATTACAGCAATACTGGCTCATCTGTTTGCGAGGGATGGATATGATGTGATTGCAATCGATGCTGACTCAGCAATGAATTTACCCGGAGCTTTGGGAGTTGATGGCATAAAGCCACTTTCTGAGCTGAAGGAGATAATTGATGAGAGAGTTAGAGGACCAATGGGAACATACAAGATAAATCCCAGGGTTGATGATGTGTTTGAGAAATATTCAGCCATAAATGAGGATGGAGTGAAGGTTGCAGTTTTGGGAACAATCGAAAAAGGTGGTGAGGGGTGTTTTTGTCCTGAAAACGCATTTCTCAGGGCTATACTCAGGCATGCAATATTCAAAAAAGGTGATGTGTTGCTTCTGGACATGGAAGCCGGAATAGAACATCTCGGAAGGGGAACCGCAAGAGGAGTTGACATGCTTATTGCTGTTGTTGAACCCGGGATCAGGAGTTTTGAAACACTGAAAAGGATAGAAAAGCTTTCAAAAGATATAGGGATTGAAAGAATTGGAGTTGTTGTTAACAAGTATGTGGAGAGTGAAAGGGCGGAGAAGCTTATGAGGAGCATAGAAGAACCTCTATTGGGAGTTGTGCCTTACAGTCAGGATTTCATCAGGGCAGATCTGGAGGGAATACCTCCCTATAAGATTGTTGATCTGAAACCTTTTTTTGAGATAAAGAGAAATATACTTAAGGTTCTGGGGGATTGATCATGAAAGTGGCTGTTATTCTTAGAAAGAAGTATGGAAGAAGGGCTGTTGAGCAGATCTCAAAAAAATTTGATGTTCTAACCTTTAAATTGCCAGATGAGCTTCCAGAGATAATAGATGAGCCAGAGGAAGTGGAGTTGCCGGATGAGATCTTCGATGCAGACATAATTCTGAGCTATGCTCTCCATCCTGATGTGAATTATGAGATAATAAGAAGAGCTAAAGGAAGAAATGTTAGGTATGTGATACTGCCAGGCGGTTCAAAAAGCGGTTCAAGAGCTCAGCTTAAAGAGCTTGGAGAAAGGCATGGTGTAAAGGTTTTGTGGGAGGATGTTTGCTGTGCAACACCCCTTATTGAAGATGAGGAGATCTCAGAATTTTTTAGAGAGTTTGGAATGCCTGAATTCGAGATTGAGGTTGAAGATGGTGTGATAAAGGACGTGAAGGTTAAGAGGGCTGCAATATGCGGTTCAAGCTACTTCGTAGCTGAAAAACTTAAAGGACTGAGCATTGAGGAGGCTGGAAGAAAAGCAGGCTATTTCGCCCAGATATATCCATGCTTCGCATCTCGTGGCATAGATGGAAAGATACACCTTGCAGCGAACATTCACAAGAGACAGGTTGAGAAGGCTATAGAAGAAGGGCAAGAAAGACAAAGGTGAAGAGGGCTGAACTTATCATGGCATTCATGTAGAAAAATGCCACCTGTATTGCCCTGTCATCTTTTCCGTAATTTACAACGTAGTGCTCAATTGCAAGGATTCCAAGTATTGTTAACAGCCCAAGGAATATCACAATGCTTGAATCGAAGAAGTGGACTATTGAGTAAGAAAGAAGGGAGAAAAAAATCAGATGGTTTATCAAAGCCATGATCTTGCTCGCCTTTATTCCATATTTTGCCGGAAAGCTGTGAAGATTGTGCTTTATGTCAAAATCATAGTCCTGAATCGCATAGATCATGTCAAAGCCTGCAACCCAGAACATAACAGCAACACCAATTGCAAATGCTGGAAGATCCTTGCCGAGTATGTCAAAGCTGTTTGTTACAGCGATCCAGCCACCCATGGGGGCAAATGAAAGATTCAGACCAAGAATGTAGTGGGACAGCACTGTATACCTCTTCATGTAAGGATAGATGTAGGCGGTTATTGCAGGTATCGGGGATAGAATGAATGCTGTCTTGTTTATTAGGTAGGCTGACAGGAAGTAGATGGTTAGAGAAACAAAAACTATTGCGTATGCATCATTAAGGCTCAGCAGTCCGGCTGGAAGGTGCCTGTTTGCAGTTCTAGGATTCAATGCATCTATATCCCTGTCTATTATTCTGTTCAAGGTCATGGCTGTTGTCCTCAGCCCTGTGAAGGCAATGGCTATCAAGATGAGCGTTCTCAAATCTATCATACCTTTTTTTGCAAGAAATGCTCCGAGATAGGCAAAAGGAAGGGCAAAAAGTGTGTGCTCTATCTTAATGAAATCCAGTATCAGCTTAAGTTTTTTAATCATTGAAAGGATAGTAACGGTATGGGTTTAAAAAGGTGATAGTGATGTTCTCAAATCCAAGTGAGGCTGCTGTTTCAGCAGTTCTCTCGATGCTCCTTGAGGTCTCTGCAAATCCAAAGCCAGGAAATGTGGATAGAGATCATGACTTCCTAGACCTAAGATACGAGCACTTTCTTGCCTCATCTTCCGCAAGCTTTCCGGTGTTTCTGGAGATTGCGAGGAAAAACCTTACAATTGGTGAAGGTATTTACGAGCTTGTGAGGGTATCGAAGAGCTTTCACAATGTTGGCAATGTTCATTTTGGGGCTTTTCTTCTTCTAACACCTCTGGTTTTCTCTTGGGGTAATGTGGAAAGTGCTTTTAACTCTGTAAGGGAGACAACATTCAAAGACTCTCTGAATGTCAAGAGAGCTTTTGATCTCTCAAATGCGAGAGTTCTGGATGTGGAGAAGCTTGATCTTAGGGATAGGGAGGTGGAGGATGAGATCGTTGAAAGAGATTTGAATCTCTACGAGTGGATGAAGCAAGCTCCGGCTATGAATTTTATTGCAAAAGAATACACAAACTCCTTTGAGCTATCCAGAAAGGGAAAGAAAAGACTCTTGGACTATTTTGATGAGACGGGTGATGTTAACAGGGCTATTGTCCTGTGCTATGTTTCAATGCTTTCCGAGCTTCTTGATCCGCTTATAGTGGCAAAATCGGGAATTGAGATCGCTTACAAAGTCAGAGAGATGGCTAGGGAAAGCATGGAGTTGTTTGAGCAAACAGGAAATTTCTCTGTTTTTCATGAACTGGATTTGAAGGTTCTCAAAACAGGTGCAAACCCCGGGAGCGTTGCAGATCTCACGATTTCCTCGATTTATCTTGCATTAGCTGAGGGGTGGAGGTTTTGATGGAAAGATTCGGGCTTTTTGAAGGAATAAATGAGGTTATAGGCATAACTAAGGGAGAGTGGATAAACACAGCCCCTCTGGGAATAATTGTTGGAGAAAGGATTTTTGTGAGGCTTTATGAGAATCATACCAGAGAGATTATCGAGAGAACAGGAATTCTGCACGTTAATGTTTTGCATGATCCCGTTGTTTTTGTAATCTCGGCATTTCAGGATCTTGATGAAAGCTGGTTTGAGAGCATCGAGCCTCCGGTTATAAGGAATTCAGAAAGCTGGGTGAAGTTCAAGGCAAGAATGGCTGATGGGTATGCAACTCTCGAATTTGTTGATGGAGAGGTTATAAGAAGAAATGTAAGGGCGATAAACAGAGGGTTCAATGCTTTGATTGAGGCACTTATACACGGAACAAGGTATGTTATGAGCAAAAATCCTGAGTTGAAGGAGAGAATACTCTACTATGGAAGAATTGTGGAGAGATGCGGTGGAAAAAGAGAGAAGGAGGCTTTTGATTTGCTTTTAGGTTATACTGGAATTCGGGTTTAGGAGTTTTGTAAAAGATTGAGAGCTAAATTTCAAAGAATTAAACCATTTTTGTATGTGAAGAAGGTGTTCAAGCAACTTCATTTTAGGCTTTAAATTTGCCTGACTCATTTTTGCTCTCGATCTCTAGAAAGTTGTTCAGAATCACTAGCTCCCTCTTTGATTTCTGGGCGTTAATGACAAAAAATGTGCTGATTGTGTGAATCTTTGAATTGTTAAAGGTTTTAAACAAATTGTGGAAAAGCTCTAGAAGCAATCTGATTTTATATAATCCACAGCTCCAGAAATTTTTATGGATTTTTAGTTGAGTTTTAGTTGTTTGTGAGAAATAAAACATTACGCATTTAGCAAGTCAACGATCCCCATATCCTCCAAAACTACCTCTGAAACTCTTGTTTCATGTTTTCCGAAAAACATTCTTATTTCCTTAAACACAAAATAACATTGTGAGTGATAAAGATGAGAGAAAGGTAAAAGGCAAGGAAGTGCCAGAAGAGCTGGATGAACTTCTCGAAAAAGTTGCTGAAAAACAGCTCAAAGCCAGTTATCGGAAAAGTCTTGGAAAGGAGCATGCAAGGAGAAGCTGGGATGTGGAAATAGAGAAAATTTTCAAGAGAAAGAAGTGATTCTTGCAGAATTAATTTTAAAATATGAAAGCCAGAGATTGAAAGATGCTGACTTGGTGGAAAAACTTTACACAGGCATGAATTAGATTATAAACTCCCTTAAATCCCAGAAAAGTCTGGGATGCTTTTTGAAAATCTCGTAAGCAAGTCTTTTAACACTCATCTCCTCTATCGGTATCCCCTTGACACTCTCTATTAGCCTGTCCAAGACAGAATCTTCAAGTTTAAGCATCTTTTCCTGAAGTTTTTTGTTTCTCACCAAGCTCTCACCGAATTCAGCCTTCCACCTTTCGTCATACCTCCTCAAAAATCTTTCAGAAAAGTCTCCTGATTCAACAGCTTCGTAAGCGGTTAAACCAGCAAGATAGCCTGCTATCATTCCATTCACTATACCTCCGCCCGTTATAGGATCTGTATGCCTTGCTGCATCTCCAACAAGCATGACATTGTCTGAAACAGCCGTGTCAATTGCACCTTTTACAGGTACACCACCTACAACAACCTCAACAATCTCTCCTTCTGGAAAATTCTCTTTTAGAAATCTGTCCAGATACCACTTCGCATCTCTTTCCGCTAGCGCAGGCATGACACCTATCCCAACATTTGCCGAGTCTTTACCCTTGGGGAAAAGCCAGATGTAACCGCCAGGAGCATACTTCTTTCCAATCCAGAAGTATGTTGTTGAAGGATCGAAGTCGATGTTTGTCATAAGATACTGAACACAGCTCTCAATCTCATTCAGCTTGAGGGTTGTATCTATTCCAACCCACTTCGCAACCCTGCTCTCAACACCATCTGCACCAATAACAATTTTTGCAGTCAGCTCCTCCTCTTCTCCCATACTTCTGATCCCAACTCTTACAATGCCGTTCTCCCTTTTTATGTAAACTGCAGATGTTTTTGTGAGAACATTGCTTCCGGCTCTTGACGCTAGCATGGCAAGATATCTATCAAAAACCTTCCTTTCCAAAACGTATCCAACTTCATTCCCGGCTTTCTCGGCTGATAGAACAACCCTATGGGAGGATGGTGAAATTATCTCTGCTCTCTCAATTTCACTGGCTATCCATTTCTCATCTGGTTTGACAAATCTTTCAAGTCCCTTTTTACTGACTCCCTCAGCGCATCTCACGGGAACTCCTATTTCCTGTCTCTTCTCAATGAGAAGAACACTCAATCCTTTTTCTGCACATGTTTTTGCTGAAATGCTCCCTGAAGGTCCTGCACCAACAACAATGACGTCATAGTCGGTCATTCAACCACCTCTAGCGCATTCATGGGGCATGTTTTCACACATGCCATGCATAATGTACATCTATCCTCATAGATTTCAAGGTAGGTTTCAATAAGCTCATTTGCGTCAAACTTGCACACAGCTACACATGCGCCGCAGTAACCGCACTTGTATCTATTTACAGCAAGTCTTTTCATGTTTCTCGAAAAGACTCAACCTTCAAATAACCTTTTCTCATCTTCTAAGGTAAAGCAAAAAATTGAATGATGCTAGAAATGATTCAGCTAGATATCAATTTGAATGTTTTCCAGAAAGATTCCCTCTCCCTCCTCCACATATCCTACAATGTCTCCTTCAATATCCTTTCTAAGCTCCTCAGCTATACTTTCATCGCATATCAGCATGAAGCCCATTCCCATGTTGAAGGTTCTGTACATCTCCGCCATATCTATTTCACCAAGCTCCTGAAGGAAGGTGAATATCTTTTGAGGTTTTAAGGGACTGTCTATCACGAATCTTACTTTTTTCAACCTTTTCAGGTTCAGCAACCCTCCACCGGTGATGTGTGCTATTCCGTGGATGTCATATTTTCTGGTAATCTCAAGCACCTCCGAATAAATCCTCGTGGGAATAAGTAGCTCCTCCCCTATTGTCCTACTTCCAAATTTGTCGTAATAACTCAGGTTGTTCTCCTCAATCAGCTTTCTCGCCAGTGTCAATCCATTGCTGTGTATTCCTGAGCTTGGAATCGCAAAAATAAAGTCTCCATGCTTTATTCTATCACCTGTAATCATATTTCTTTTATCCACGAATCCTATAGCGGTTCCTGAGAGATCCCAGCCATTAACAATGTCAAGGGTGGCAGTCTCTCCTCCAACAAGAGTTATGTTTGCCATTTCACTCCCTCTGTTCAACCCCTCTCCTATCTCTGCCATTATCCTCTCATCAGGATTGTTTGTGGCTATGTAGTCCACCATGGCAATTGGCTCAGCATTGATGGCATAGAGGTCATTAACGTTCATCGCCACACAATCAATGCCTATTGTTCTGAAGTTGTTCATTATCTCTGCAACCTTTATCTTTGTTCCAACTCCATCAGTGGTTATCGCAATTCCAATTTCCCCAGCATCAATTACACTTGCATAGTGATTTGTGAGAATTGGCTGTCCTGAGCCCTTTCTTACAAATTTTAAGCCAGATACAAGGCTTTTTACAGCTTTTTCCTCTTTTTTTATGTCCACTCCAGCATCAGCGTAAGATTTCATGGTAAAACGTGCACCTAAACCTTAAAAAATCTATGCACAAGTATGAGTGATGGAAAAGCTCGAAAAGCTGAAATCGTTCATAGCCGGATTTGAAAGTATTGCTGTTGCCTTCAGTGGTGGGGTTGACAGCTCAACGCTCCTTGCAGTTTCAAAGGAGGTTCTTGGTGATAGAGTTGTGGCTGTAACTGCCAGAAGTCCAACTACTCCTTTAAGAGATTTGAGGGATGCGAAGAAAATAGCAAGGGAAATTGGGGTAAAGCATGTTTTTATTGAGCTCAATGAGCTTGAGGACGAAAATTTCAGGAAGAATCCACCAAACAGATGTTACTTCTGCAAGAAGATTCTGCTTGAAAGAATAACGCAATTTGCGATGGATGTGGGAATTCAGGCTGTTTTTGAAGGCACCAATGCAGATGAGCTTAAGGGTCACAGACCAGGAT
>WAJY01000123.1 GCA_015523645.1 Geoglobus sp.
GCTAAAATAGATCCGAAAGAGGATGTTGCTGTTTTCCAGTATACAGGGGGAACAACAGGAATGCCAAAGGCAACCATGCTTACACACTACAATCTTGTGGCAAATGTGTACCAAACAATTGAATGGATTCCAGGGAGGGGGAAGGGTGATGTTTTCATTGGAGCTCTTCCATACTTCCATGTCTTCGGAATGACGACAAGCCTGAATGTTCCGATAGCTGTTACCTCTCCAGTAATTCTGATTCCAGATCCGAGAGACATTAAAAGAATAATTCAGGCAATAGAGAAATACAGGGTGACAATATTCTGCGGTGTCCCCACAATGTTCAATGCCATAATGAACCATCCTGAAATTGAAAGGTATGATCTCTCATCTCTGAAAGCCTGCATAAGCGGAGCAGCACCTCTTCCTGTTGAGCTTAAGAGGGCATTTGAGAAGAAGACTGGAGCAAAGTTGATAGAAGGATACGGGTTGAGTGAGACCTCTCCAGTTACTCATGCAAATCCCTTCTATGGGGTTAACAAAGAAGGAAGCATCGGCATACCGTTCCCAAACACATATTCTTTAATTGTTGACGATGAGGGGAGGGTATTGAGGGCTGGGGAGATTGGAGAGCTTGCTGTTTATGGTCCTCAGGTGATGAAGGGCTACTACAAGATGGAGGAGGAGACTAAGAATGTGATTGTAAACGGATGGCTTATGACTGGGGACATAGCAAGGATGGATGAAGACGGGTATTTCTACATAGTAGACAGGAAAAAGGATGTAATCATTGCAGGAGGGTACAACATCTATCCGAGAGAGGTGGAGGAGGTTCTCTACGAGCATCCAGACGTTCTCGAAGCTGCTGTTGTTGGTGTTCCAGACAAATACAGAGGAGAGAGCGTCAAGGCTTTCATAGTGCCAAAAAAAGAGAGCAGAGGCAAAATAAAGGTTGAAGATATAATAGAATTCTGTAGGGAGAGGCTTGCACCTTACAAAGTACCAAGGCTTGTTGAGTTTGTTGAAGAACTACCGAAGTCATCTGTTGGAAAAATCCTGAGAAGGGAATTGAGGAAAAGAGAGATGGAAAGAGTTGGTCAGTAGATCCTCACTCTAAGTTTTGCAACCTCCTCCTTTATTTCAGCCTTTATGTTCATCTTGCCAAAAACAGATGTGAGAAAGTCTCTGACAAAGTCCTTTACCTCGTCATTTGCCAAAACAAGTGTGTACTCACCGCTTTTAACATTAAGCCTGAAAAAATTGCAGGCTTCAAGTCTCCTCAATATGAATTCTGCATCTCTTCCCTGAAACTCCTCAGCATGGGATTCTGAAATTCTCTCATGAAGCTCCCAGAATTTTTCTTTATCTGGATGGGTTTTCATGAATCTTAAAAATGTGATCCAGTGGTCAATGTCAAGGATGATGTGTTCACCTTCAGAAAGCATTTCAACATACGTCTTGATTTTGAAGGGATCGTGTTCTGTGAGAAACCCAAACTGATCGAAAAATCTTAGGAGTTCTCTAAAAAGCTCGCTTGCACTGCTGTAGTTTTCCTTGTGCTTGTTAAATATCTTTATTGTCTCCTCATCAAGTGCTATTGACATTCTTGGAGGAATTTTCATATTTCATCACTTTTCAGACTAACTTAAAAAATTTTTCTCGAAATCCCAAAATTGCTTGGTTTTGTTAACAAAACTTCCTGTTTTTTCAAATAAATTAAAAAATTAGCTGGAGTTACTGATATGATTTTAGGAAAACATTTATCCAACTGCAATAATAATTTTGAAATTTTTTAAGGAAAATCAGTAAATTCTAAGGTATTATGAAATTTTCATACTTTTTACTAAACAACTTTAAATATCGATCGAAAAACTGGGAGCCATGGACAGCGGTAATGTGGCGTGGCTGTTAACCTCAACTGCTTTGGTTATGCTGATGATTCCAGGAGTTGGACTGTTTTATGCCGGTATGGTGAGAAAGAAGAATGTTGTATCGATGATAACCCTAAGCTTGATCTCAGCGATTCTTGCTGGGGTGGTGTGGTTCCTCTACGGATACTCCCTTGCATTCTCCGGAGACATTTCTGGAGTAATTGGTGATCTTTCCAAATCTTTTCTAGCAAATGTTGGAATTGAAAGCAAAGACGGAATACCTGAAATGCTATTTATGATGTTTCAGCTGATGTTTGCAGGAGTAACTCTGGCTATAATCACATCTGCAATAGCCGAAAGGGTTAGATTTTTCTCTTTCCTGCTTTTTGGTGTCTTATGGATCACCTTTGTTTACATACCCTTCGCTCACTGGTTCTGGGGAGGTGGATGGCTGGCTAAGCTTGGAGCTCTGGACTTTGCTGGAGGTGTTGTTGTTCACGTTAGCTCTGGATTCGGAGCACTTGCTTTAGCTTTTGTCGTGGGGAAGAGATATGGATATGGAGAGCATCCGATTGAACCTCACAGCATACCATTAACATTGATAGGAGGTGCGATGCTCTGGTTCGGATGGTTTGGCTTCAACGGAGGGAGTGCTCTGGTGGCAAACAGGATTGCCGTAAATGCGATTGCAGCCACTTTCATTGCATCATGCTTTGCTGGATTCACGTGGATGGTCATGAGCTGGATTAAGGGAAAACCCGGGAGTCTTGGAATGATTAGCGGTGTTATTGCAGGACTAGCATCCATCACACCTGCGGCAGGGTTTGTTGATGTAAGAGGAGCTATGATCATTGGAGTGATTGCTGGAATAATTTGCTTCCTCGCTCTTGATTTCAGGATGAGAAAGGGGATAGATGAGAGTCTCGATGCCTGGGCTATTCATGGAATAGGAGGAGCATTCGGAACGCTCTCAGTTGGAATTTTGGCGAATCCATACATTTCCGGCTATGCCGGCTTGCTATTTGGAGGGATTGAGCTTTTTGTAAACCAGATTGTAGCTGTCGCTGTGTCGATTGTTTATGCCTTTGCAGTTACATTTGCAATAGCCAAGGCTGTTGATGGAATTGTTCGCATTAGGGTTGAACATGAGGAAGAATATGTAGGTCTTGACATCTCACAGCATGGAGAGGTGGGTTATGCATGAAGATGATCGTTGCGATAATAAGACCAGAAAAATTTGAGGCTGTTGAGGATGCATTGGCTGAGAAGGGATACATAGGTATGACCGTTACCGAGGTAAAGGGTAGAGGAGTTCAGAAGGGAATCAAGCTGCAGTATAGGGGAAGTGTAATTGAGGTTGACCTGCTGCATAAGATAAAACTTGAAATCGTTGTTGATGATGAAAACGTGGATGAGGTTGTTGATATAATAAGCAGGAATGCAAGAACAGGAAGACACGGAGATGGAAGAATCTTCATAATGCCTGTTGAAAAGTCGATAAGGATCAGAACAGGAGAGGTTGAAAAGCAGTAAAACACTTTAAAAAATTTTTGCTGACAGAATTTCAGGGAAATCGATCTTGAAAAGGAGAATAGGGCTTCAAAAAATTTATATTAAGTTCTATTTTAGCCAAAATGATGAAAGTCCTTGTTGCAAGCAATATCGCAGAAGAGGCAATTGAAAAAATGAGAAAAGAGGGAATTGAGGTTGACGTTAAGCCAAAGATAAGTGAGAAGGAGCTTGAAAGAATAATCCCAGAGTACGATGCTCTTGTTGTGAGGAGCACTCCCAAAGTGAGTGCAAAGATAATCGAGAAGGGAAAGAGGTTGAAGATAATAGGAAGAGCTGGAGTTGGTGTTGACAACATAGACGTGGAATCTGCTACCCAAAGGGGAATAATAATTGTCAACGCACCAGGCGGAAACACAATATCGACTGCAGAACTTGCAATAGGACTCATGATCTCAGCAGCAAGAATGATTCCGCAGGCAGACAGAAGTGTGAAGGAGGGAAAATGGGAAAGGAAAAGGTTTGTTGGAATTGAGCTGAGAGGGAAAACACTTGGCATAATAGGGCTTGGAAGAGTTGGCTATGAGGTTGCCAAGAGAGGAAAATCCTTTGACATGAACGTGATTGCGTATGATCCCTACATAAGCTATGAGAAGGCAAAGAGCTTAGGAGTGAAGATGGTTAGTTTTGAGGAGCTTATCGAAAAGTCAGATATCATCAGCATTCACGTACCTAAGACAAAGGAAACCGAGAACCTGATAGATGAGGATGAGTTTAGAAAAATGAAGGATGGAGTTATAATAATCAACTGCGCAAGGGGAGGAATAGTGAATGAAAAAGCATTGGTGAATGCGATTAAGAGTGGTAAGGTTTACTCTGCGGGAATTGATGTTTTTGTAAATGAGCCGCCTGAACCTGACAACGAATTGCTGAAGCTGGAAAATGTCGTCACAACACCCCACATTGGTGCATCAACCAGGGAAGCCCAGAAAAATGTTGGAATGATAATAGCTGAAGACATAATAAACCTCAAAAACGGCTACCCGGTCAAGAATGCTGTAAATCTTCCATCCCTCAGTGAGGAAGAATTCGAGTTCTTGATGCCTTACCTAACTCTAGCTGAAAAAATGGGTAAGATAGCTGCTGCAAAACTTATGGGAAGTTTTAACAGGGTGAAGGTTACATACAGGGGGAAGCTTGCAGAAAAAGATACCGCATATCTCTCAAGAGCACTTCTAAAGGGATTGCTTGAGCACATTCTCGAACAGAACATTAATCTCGTTTCAGCATTACCTCTTGCAAAGGAAAGGGGTATAGAGGTGGAGGAGAGCAGAATAGAGAGTACAGAGAGTTATGAAAGCCTTCTGGAAGTCAATGTAGAAGGGAAGGAAGGCTCGATATACATGGCTGGAACAAGCTTTGGAAGGGATGACTACAGGATAATAAAGATAGACAAGTACAAAGTCGACTTCGTGCCAAAGGGGCATTACATAATCTCCCTTCACGAGGATAAGCCTGGAGTTATTGGGAGAGTTGGGACTCTCTTTGGAAGGAACAACATAAACATAGCCGGAATGATAGTTGGGAGATACGGTGACAAACCCGGCGGGGTTCAGCTCATGCTCCTTCTAGTTGATGACCCGCCAACAGAGCAAGTTCTTGAAGAGATGCTCAAGCTTGATGGAATAATAGATGCAGTTTACATACCCCTCTAAAACATTTTTGGAACAAAAAGATTATATTTCAGGATTATCAAAACTCCCTCAATGTTCTACAGCGAATCAAGGCTGAACAACTGGATTGAGAGAATAAAAGAGGAAAAAATAAATATTGAGAGCGGTGAAGGATTGGAGGTTTTTGACAGACTTCTTGATGATTTTATAATAGCCAGCCTAAATCTGCTTAAAAGCATAAGGGATAGGGAAATTACTAAAAAGGAGGCAATGAAGCTTGTACAGGAGAGCAAGCCTATTCTGAACAAATCTTACAAATTTGAGGATGAAGTGAAGAATGAGCTTTTTGAGATTACAAAGGACAACATGCGTGTTGTTTTGAAAGCCTTGGAATATGCTATTGAGGGGAAAAAAACAAAGAAATCATTTGAGAAACTCCTTGAGGAGGCTATAAAAAAGGAGAGAAATGGCGATATAGGTGGAGCGTTTGAGGATGTTGCAAAAATGGCTGCAAAGGCATTGCATGGAGAGAGATTGCCTGAGGATCTTGAAATACCAGATGAAGATCTTTTTGTTGTTGGATGGATAGATGCGGTTGATGCAATAGACACTATAAACCTTCTGATGGAGATAGACAGATCAGAAGTGGAAGATGAACAGGAGTAAAG
>WAJY01000124.1 GCA_015523645.1 Geoglobus sp.
GTGGAAAGATGTTTGAGCGAAGAAGTAGGATGGCGGATGCATTAACTTTAAGATTTTTTCGATAAACGACAGTATTTTTTTAACAGCCGGGGATGGCTCATGTCTTCTTGCAGTTCTGGTTGTTGTTCTTCCTTTTAATCTTCTTTTGTTGAGTTCTTCAAACACCTCTTCGATAGGTACGAGTTTCCCGGCGGATTTCAGTAATGTAGGATCAATTTTTGGCATGAAATCCTTTTTTATGTGTTTCCATAGATCTTTGATCAGTTCTTCAGATTCTATAAGGTTTTCTAGATTTTCTTCAAAAATTCTCGGGTATGCTTTTGAGATTTTCTTAATGGTCTCTACTTTTGCATTGAATTTCAGGCATTTAGCCCGAATTCCACGTTTTTTGTGTTTGAATTTTCCGATTTTTCTATTTTTCTTGAATTCGATACATTCTGTGCAATGTGGTTTGTCGAATGAACATTCGATTTCCAGTATTATTTCCTCTTCAATCAATTCTTTTAGGCTTTTAGCGATAGCACCTACCGTGTTGGCACCAATATGTTTTATTAATTCCTGTCGTGGTCTGTCTCGTTTTAAAATCGCTTCAATAATTTTTGGCTTCCATGATCTCACTTTTTGTTTTTTGCTTTTCACCATGTCTTAATTTACGATTTAAGGCATATTTTGACTTTCTGAATAATTAAAATTGTTTGACTAAAGCAAAGTCTATTCAAACTGTTTGAATTTGGCAATTCTATTTTGAAATAAAAGATAAATAGAGTTATTAGATTTTTTAGTAATTGATGCCTGAATTCAGGCTTGGAAAGTATCTAATTCAAAAGATAAAGCGTGCATATTATGTTTCCGTACCTAAATTATGGGTTGAGTCTAGAAGATTACAGAAAGGCTCGGTTTTGGAGGCTTTTCTGGACGATCAAGGTGATTTGGTGTTTCGAGTAGCTGGGGGGACTTCGAATGGCGATTGACAGTGAAAAACTCTGGAAACTTGTCACGAATGGAAGCCCCACAGTTGCGGCGATGGCGCTGCTTGTTTTGGATGAGCGATTAGGGCGGGAAGATTTTGGAGCTTAAGAAAAAATTAGAGGAAATGAAACCTCTAAACAACATCTAATGAACTCCAAGAGGAAAATAGACTTCTTTATATGCTTTATACAGCAATTTTGTGTAATAATTCAAGTCTATAGTCTCAGGAATCAACAGCCACATACTCTATCTCCAATCCCGGGGGACAGCTTAACCCCATGTCTCTTCAGCTTTTTTACTGCAGAAGATTCAATGGAGTTCTTTGAGTAGAATGTTTAGCTAAAAGAAATCCATAACCAATGCTTAAAAAATGCTCACAGAAATCATTAAATTGAAGTAGTTCAAATTTGCATTAATGAATTACCAGCTCACGGTTCCCGAAACCAAGAAGAGGGCAATACAGGAATTTGTTAAAGTGCTTAGGCGAAGGTATGGCAATAAGGTGAAGAGAGTAATCCTCTTTGGCTCCGTTGCAAGAGGAGATTACAGCGAGGAAAGCGACATAGATGTGCTCGTGGTCGGTTCTATAACACTTGATGAGGCGGTTGAGGTGAGCTATCCAATCCTGCTGAAATACGGAGAATTCATTTCACCACAGGTAATGAGCGAGGATTACTACATGATGCTGAAGTCAAGGAAATCTGGCTTCATTGAGAGTGTTGAAAAAGAGGGGGTCGTCATTGTCTGATGTTGAGAAGCTGATGGAGAAAGCGTATGATGCTCTTGAAACCTCAAAAATCCTTCTTGAAAATGGAAAGTACAACGCCGCCATCAGCTAGGCATATTACTCAATGTACTATGCGGCTAAAGCTCTTCTGAGAGTTAAACGTCTGAATCCGAGAACACACAAGGGCGTTGTTGTGAAACTGGGACTTGAGTTTGTTAACAAGGGATTTCTTGAGGAGGTTTACGGTGTTGCGCTGGCTAAAGCATTTAAGCGAAGAGAACAGGCTGATTATGATCTGTATTATTCTGCAAGTGAGGATGAGGCAGCTTCAGCAATTGAAGAGGCTGAAAGGTTTGTGGAGCGGATCAGGTCTGTTATAAAGCATATCCGGGGATAATACGCACCTTTACAGTTTCTAAGTTGAGGATTGAGGAATGGCGTTCCATTGCTTCACGGAACTGATGACAAACTCAACTTCTCTGCATGCTTTCCCGAGCATTTTTCTGTAATACTCCACATCAATACTTTCAGGATTTCTGATTGAAAC
>WAJY01000125.1 GCA_015523645.1 Geoglobus sp.
AAACAGAATGACTCTGGCAAGCTTTGCTCTTGTTTTTACACTTCTCCTTTTTGTATACAGGAGTCCAAGAAAGGCAATAGTACCAATAATACCGATAACAGTTGTAATACTAGTAAATGGGGGAATTATGTACCTGCTTGGATATTCGAGAACACTCGTTACAGCCAGTTTAAACTCCCTGACAATAGGACTCGGGATAGATTTTTCAATTCACGTTATGGAAAGATATTTTGAGGAGAGGAGGAAGGGTTTCTCCCCTGAGAGGGCTGTTGAAATTACCATAACAAACATAGGGAAGCCAATACTAACATCTGGACTGACAATGGCAGGTGGATTTGCAGCAATGCTTGCATCACCCTTCCCCATAATGTCAGATTTTGGTGTTGTCAGTCTGATGGCAATAATTTTCAGCTTAATTGCAGCCCTTACAGTTGTGCCCTCATTTCTTGTTTTCACCGATAACTTAAACAGCAGAAAAGCTGGGAGGTGAGCATGGAGATTAAAACCCACATGCTTGCAGATAAAGAGCTCTTGGGAGAGGTTGTTGAAGTTGAAGAGGGCTTTGCAAAAGTCATGCTCAAAACTAGCCAGAAGATGGTTGTAGATAAACTCGGACTTGTTCACGGAGGATTTACATTTGGTGCTGCAGATCTTGCAGCGATGATTGCAGTTAACCATCCAAACGTAGTGCTTCACAGGGCTGAGGTTAGGTTTAAAGCTCCGGTTAAAAATGGAGAGGTTGTTTTTGCAGAGGGGAGGGTTGCTGAAAGAAATGGAAGAAAGGTTAAGGTTGAAGTCAAGGCTTATACTGACAAAACTGTGCTAGAGGGATTCATGTACTGCTACATACCGGAAAAACATGTTTTGGAGGATTAAATTATTCCTCACCAGACCTCTCCCTCTTGAAGAATTCTAGAAGTTCTATCGGAATTGGAAAGACAATTGTTGTGTTCTGGGCATTGCTTATCTCGTTCATCGTCTGAAGTAGCCTGAGCATTAGCGCGTTCCTACTTTCTGCAAGAATGTCTGCTGCTTCTTTGAGCTTCATTGCTGCCTGAAACTCTCCATCAGCCCTTATTATCTTTGCTCTCCTTTCCCTCTCCGCTTCAGCCTGCATAGCCATAGCCCTCTGCATTTCCTTTGGAAGTTCAACATCCTTTATCTCAACCGCAGAAACCTTTATTCCCCATGGATTTGTTGCCTCATCTATGATCTGCTGGAGTTTTATGTTGAGCTTGTCTCTCTCTGAAAGCAGCTCATCAAGATCAGCCTGACCAATAACACTCCTCAGAGTTGTCTGGGCAATTTGAGCGGTTGCGAATCTGTAGTCAAAAACCTCTGTAACTGCCTTTTCTGGCTCCACAACTCTGTAATACACAACCGCATTGACTCTGACTGTCACGTTGTCCCTTGTAACAACCTCTTGGGAAGGAACATCGTAAGTTACGGTTCTTAAATCAACAACCTGCATGTTCTCAAGCAAGGGTATGACGAAAAATAACCCGGGTCCTCTAGCCCCAACTAACCTCCCAAGCCTGAATATTACTCCCCTTTCATACTCCTTGACTATCTTTAATCCTGAAATTATGAAAAGCAGAATTACGATAGCCAAGCCGATTAAGATTTCATTTACCATGCTTGGTGTCTTAATTTGATATTAGATAAGCTTTGCTATTCCCATAGCTAAAGTACACTAGAAAATAAAACGAAGTGTAAAAATTTTCACGGAAATTCAAAGGCTTGATGCTGTAGAAGGTTTTGGGGCAAAACTCTCCAATCACTCTTTGAGGATTATAACATAAGCTCTCTGCCCAATATGCTTCTTTGGAACGCTAACTTTGGCTGAAGTTCCGAAGGGAGTTACCCTCTTCTCATACACAACCTCCACCTCGTCCGTAAGCACAAGCCTGTCCTTGATGATCTCAATCCTCCTCTTACTGATACATCTATAAGAATAATCTTTAATATTAATATCTTTTATCTTTAAATATAGTAATAGTATGTGATTGGATTGATGTCATGGAGATGAGGGTAATGAGGAAGTTTGTAAAGGAACTTCTGGGATGTTTTGGATGAAATTGCAGAGGAGATAAGAAAGGAGGATAAGGAAAAGAATCCATACGCAGAATGGGAAAAGAAGAGAGAAGTTGTCAAGGAAAGACTAAGAAAACTTCCTGAACACGTTAGGAAGGCTGTTTCTGTGATCAGAATTGAGAAAAGAGTAGGAAGGCTAAAGAAAGGCGATCTTGAGAAGAGAGTTATGCTTTTCCTGTTTGCAAGGATGATGAACAAATCAAACAGGGGTGTTTAAGAGCTTTTAGAGTTGTTTGAACCTTTGTTCGGGATAAAGGTCAGTTACAAAACGGTAGAAAGATTATACTCGGATGAGGAGGTGAAGATAGCCTTGCACAACCTCTTCATTCTTTTGTTGAAAGATGAAGGAGCATCAGGAGAATTTTCAGGAGATGGAACTGGTTGCAGCCTAACAATCACAAAGCACTATAGAAGCGATTCAAAGAAGAGAGGTGAAGATTTTCGCTACGTTTTCAGGATAATCGATATTGAAACTGGAATGTACGCTGGCTTGAGTTATTCTTCAAGATCTGAGAAGGATGCCTTTGAAAAGGCTTCAGGAATGCTCAAAATCATGGGAGTGAAGATCCATTCTATTTCTCTGGACAGATATTACAGCAGTAGAAGAGTTCTGATGATATTTGATTCTGAAACAGCAGTTTATGTGATTCCGAAGAGAAATAATTGCAAGAATTGGCTTTGATTGGCTGAGGGTTATAGAAATGATTGATGAAGCCTCCTACAGATTTCTGAAGAGATATTTTAAGAGGAATCTGTGCGATTCAGGTTTTTCTACTGATAAGGGAAGGTTTGGATGGTTGATAATGCAGAAAAGAGAAGATAGAAGAGAAATGGCTCTGTTTGCTGTCAGCCTTTGGCACAACATATTTGCAATCAAGGTTGGGTAATTTTGTCCCAAAGTCGCTGTAGAATCTAGTTATTGTATATCTTCTTTCCATCTGAGCCTTCAGCCAATGTTGATATGAAATATGGATCACTACAATCCTGTTCGAACTTTAAAGCCCTAATAATTACCACAACCTCCTCATTGTAATAAGCTTGAGTGTAGCTTACATAAGATCCTCTGTCTCCAAGCGCAGCATAAATCACTATCAGAAGCTCTCTTGGTGTTGCAATTATAGCTTTTTGAGATCCCTTTCTCCTGTTTTATCGTTTCTTATTGCTATAAAACCACATTGTACAAGAACGCATTTAAGAAGTTTGCCTCTTCCTTCGCCATCTTCCCTATAATCGCTTTTGTCTCTAGACTGTCTTGTCGATGACACTAAGCCTGCATAGCCTCTTTGGGCTTGGAAATGCTTTATGTCGCAAATCTCAGAGTAAATTAGCAGAGTTGAGAAGAATACAATTCCCGGGATGGTTGTCAGAATTACGATTCTATTTCCAAGCACTTCTGTTCTTACTTTAACTTATGTTCTTACTTTATTTTACAAGGAATTCCTCTACACTCTCTTCCATTACACGCATGAAGGAGAACTTTCTATCCCTCAATTTTATTTTGCCTTGAATATTTAAGAGTGGAAGTGCAATATGTTATCTAAAATCTCGCCACATACAGCATATAATATATCGCAATTCCGCTTGCGAAGGACAGTAACCATGTGATGATTGTAGCTTTTCCAAGTCTGTGGTGCCTTTCCTTGCTTCTTATCATCTTTCTTCCATTTGTTTTTGTGGTGTTTCTAAAGCCGTGATAAACCATGTATAATGCCATTGCAAGGACAACTATAGAGATGATCGAATGAAATATGACCGTCGGAAGGTAAATGTACGCTTTTATATATTCAGGACCTTTAAATTCCGTTCTGCCTTCTATAAGAGATTTTACCATGTAGCTCACCATGAATGATGTGTCGAGAATTAACGCTGAAACCATTGTTCGATAGTGTGCGTTTATGCTTCTCTTTCTTGCAAAGTAGTATCCCAAGAGAAATGCAGAGGTTACTAGAAACTCAAGAATGAGACTCAAATCTGAGAAGTAACTGGCTCGCGTTCCAAAGAATCCCATGATCTTTTCTGCTCATCTCGCAGTATAAAACATTTCTCGATTGTATGGGAAAAAGTAATAAAATTCTGCGAGTTTGGATTTATGATGAATCTAAGAAGTGTTGTGCTGATGGCAATACTTGCATTTCTCATCTTTCCAGCAAGCGCTTTGCCAAAGTATGCTGAGAAAACAGGACAGGAGTGTGTTGCTTGCCATACAAATCCTGATACTGGAGAGCTAAATGATGTTGGTAAAGCATTCAGGCTCACACACAAATGGCCTCCAGAAGAGAAAGCTGACTTGACGATTGTTTTTGCCATCGGCTTCCTCCATCTTCTCTCTATAGTCTTATGGAT
>WAJY01000126.1 GCA_015523645.1 Geoglobus sp.
AAGGAAAGTTAAAATCGAAAGTTTTATATTTTTGCATCTCTATTAACATCCCGATATTCATATCTGGTGTGGGGGGAATGAGAAAGAAGCTTGTTCTGGTTTGCTTTGTGGTGGGATTAGTGATCTTGGCTGGATGCGTGCTTAATCAAGAGTCTTCTAAAACTTTCTATGGTCTGGAGTTCGAATTTTGCAGATGATCTCCCTCAACATCATGTCAGGTGAAACTCAGTCACTCCCTCAGTCTCTGAAAAAAGACACGGAGATGTACCTATTCTGTCAAAGATTTAACAGAAGTGGGAAAACAATAGTTACGGCGATTGTTCGAATGTATTTGTTCTAAAATAGGTAAGGCAAAAGATTTATAATATATGGGCCCGGAGGGATTTGAACCCTCGACCGCCCGGTTATGAGCCGGGCGCTCTGACCTGGCTAAGCTACGGGCCCGTAAAGAGCATTTGCCGATGTTTTGCAAATTCTAGCTTTTGAAATTTATTTCATTGCCATTCGAACTTTGATTATCCTTGTTCATTGCCTCTTGTTGATTTCAATTCTTTACCCTTCCCATCCGGATTTTAGCTTACATCAATCAACACCTTCTATGAGTTTATAAGGCTTATGTGCGAACACTCTCTCTGAAGTTTTACAAAAGCCAATATCGGGAATCTTTCCAACAAACCCTTTACCCAGAGCTTTTAAAACCTTTGAAGTTGTTTAACTTTCCTGCTTTATTGTAATTGTTTCATTAATTTCTCTTGATCGGTGGAACATAGTTTTTCATCAGCAGAGAGTTTGTTACCACGCTCACACTGCTCATTGCCATTGCCAGTCCAGCCCATTCAGGTTTGAATACTATGCTAAAGAAGGGGTAAAGCATGCCGGCTGCTGCAGGAATGAGAATTGTGTTGTAAATCATAGCCCAAAAAAGGTTCTGCTTTATCTTATTCAGAGTTTTCTCGCTCAGCTGTATAGCCGCAACAACATCCTTTAAATCATCCCTCATAAGCACTATCTCTCCACTCTCAATTGCTATGTCTGTACCGCTTCCAATTGCTATGCCCAAATCCGCCTGAGCTAGAGCTGGAGCATCATTGATACCATCTCCAACAAATGCAACAATCTCCCTTTCTTTCTGAAGCTTCCTCACCTCTTCAGCCTTCTGGTTTGGAAGGACTTCGGCAATGACTGCATCTATCCCAAGCTTCTCGGCTATTGCTTTGGCTGTTCTCCAGTTGTCTCCTGTAATCATCGCAACCTTCTTACCCATTCTGTGAAGCTCTTCAATCGCATCTCTCGCAGATTCCTTGATCGTGTCAGCAATTCCTATCAAACCAACAATTTCTTTATTGTATGCAACAATAACAGCTGTTTTAGCCTCTCTTTCAAGGCTTTGTATCTTTTGTTCTATTTCCCTATCTATGCTAAGCCCATTTTCACTCATCAGTTTTCTGCTCCCAACCAAAATCCTGTTTCCATTTGAGTATGCAATAACACCTCTTCCTGAAAAAGTCTCAAATCTTTCAGGTTCTTCAAGCTCTATTTTCTCTTCCTTTGCCTTTTTAATTATAGCCTCAGCCAACGGATGCTCACTTCTCTTTTCAGCCACTCCCGCAAGTTTTAACACATCCCTCTCATTTCCATCCAGCGATATTATGTCGGTGACTTCAGGTAAACCCTTAGTCAAAGTTCCAGTTTTATCGAAAACGACCGTGGTTACTTTCCTTGCAACCTCTAAAGCCTCTCCATTTTTTATAAGTATTCCCAGCTCTGCACCTTTACCCATTCCGACAGTTAAAGCTGTTGGAGTTGCCAAACCAAACGCACAGGGACACGCTATGACAAGAACGGCAACGAGGGTTGTGAAAGCAAAAAGAGCAGGATATCCAGCTATTAAATACCAGTAAGCAAATGAGAATATTGCGATTGCCAAAACGGCAGGTATGAAGTAGCTAACTATTCTGTCAGCCAACCTCTGAATCGGTGGTCTGCTTCCCATAGCCTCCTCAACCATCCTAATTATCTGAGCAAGAAGGGTATCGCTTCCAACTCTTGTTGCTCTGATCCTGAGTACGCTGTTCTTGTTAATGGTTCCTCCAACCACCTCATCATTCGGTTTTTTAAGATTAGGGAGAGGTTCACCAGTAATCATCGATTCATCAACATAACTCTCACCCTCAATAACAACTCCATCCACCGGGATTTTTTCTCCAGGCTTGACAATCACAACATCTCCAACCCTAACATCCTCAACAGGTACCTCTACCTCTTTAGACTCTCTCACAACGGTTGCAGTTTTTGCTTGGAGTCCAATCAGCTTCTTTATAGCCTCGCTCGTTTTTCCTTTTGCCATAGCCTCAAGAGTTCTTCCAAGAAGTAAAAAGGCTAGAAGGAGAACTGAAGTCTCGTAAAAAAGGTATTCTTCAGGAAGCAAGCCAAGCGTAGAGAGAACGCTTGCAAGATAGGCAGATCCAACACCCATCGAATACATAACATCCATGTTCAAGGTTCTGTGTCTGAGAGACCTAAAGGCTGCAGAGAACATGCCTTTACCCGAATAAAACATTACAGGCGTCGCGAGCATAAACTGAATGAGACTGCTGAATGGAATCTCAGGGATTCCTGCATACTTTCCATACTGCATAACTAGGAGAACCGAGCCAATTAATGCAGCAAAGGAAAGTTTTTTCTTCATCTCCTTAACATGCAAGTCCTCACTCTCTCTCAGCTCCTCTCCACTAACTCCAAGAAACTTGTATCCAACTTCCTCTACGGCATTCTTTATTTCATTCAGAGAAGTTACTTCTGGATCGAAAACGATCTTTGCACTCTCGGTTGCCAAATTGACTGAGACCTCCTTTACCCCTGCAAGCTCTCCAACCGCAACCTCAATTGTTCTTGCACAAGAGGCACAAGTCATCCCTCCAATTTTAACAACAACAGTTTCCAGATCTTCAGGTATCTTATACCCTATACCCTCTACAGCCCTCTTAATCTCCTCAGGTTTCACCTTATCTGGATCGACTCTGACAAAGAGCGATTCAGTTGCCAAGTTTACACTCACATCTTTTACACCTTCAAGCTGGGAAACTGCAGTCTCCACGTTTCTTACACACGATGCACACGTCATTCCTTTAACCCTGAATTTAAAAGATTCTTCTTTCACAATTTTATCTTCATTTTCAGATGATATATCTCTAATTATTAACATACTGTTTAGCTCATCCTACCATTTCTGATGAATTGTTAATGCATTTCAAAGAGTTTGTGGAGATTTTGTGATTCTAACAGGATATTAAAAAATCTGAGCGTATGATTGTTGCAATGCTATGGCGAGATCTTTTCCCATAAAAGAATTTGAGAGTTGATTCAGGCTCATCAGTTCTCGGGCAACAACGATATACAGAAAGCTTCAAACAAAGCTTAAAGTTCTGTCTCAATGGAAGGTGCGAAGACTTCAGAGACATTCTTATCGCTGTATATCTATGGAGAACGATGGCATTTTACAGGAAAGAGGCACTTTCAGATGGTGAAATGCTGAAAACTCTTTAAGAATGCAGAAAATGAATGATGGGAGATTCTTATCCATTGCCGATTCTCTGCTGACCCTCTGACCATTGTCTTGTCTGAGAGTTCAGCCAGTTTCTGAGTTTTTTAAAATTACCCCAACAGGATAGGGTTTTCTTTCAACTCCAACCATGGCTGAAAAAAGCATATTGCTGTAGAGAGGAAATTGAAAATCATGGTTAGGTTTAGAACCAGAAGTAAACGTGCCGAGGGGGGGATTCGAACCCCCGACCTCCTGATTATGAGTCAGGCGCCCCGCCAGCTAGGCTACCTCGGCAGTTAACCAAAATCGCTAAAATAAGTTATTAAAATTTTTGGAAGCTCAAAAACCCCTGACAAAATTTCTTAAAATTTTAAGCCCGTTTTTCCCGCTTTTTTCTGGATGGAATTGGACTCCTACGAAGTTATCCTTCGAAATAACAGAGGGGAACCTTATACCATAGTTTGTGTAACCTATCACATATTCGCTAGAGGTTGTGTAGTAGTAGGAATGAACAAAGTAGAAATAATTGCTCTCTACTCCTTCGAAGAGCTCATGCTCCTCAAACTCAACCTTGTTCCAGCCCATATGGGGTATTTTGCCAACCCAATCTGGAAACCTAACAACCCTCCCCTCAATTACGTCAAGCCCCTCATGCAGTCCTCCCTCCTCGCTCACCGTTGCAAACAGCTGCATCCCAAGACAGATCCCTAAAACCGGGACATCTGTCTTTTTTATGTAGTCTGAGAATGGAGAGATGTTCTTTATGGCTGTCTCGAACGCACCAACTCCCGGAAGAACAATAGCGTCTGCAGATTCTAATTCATCCAGATTTGAGGTTACGATAGCCTTTCCTCCTACCTTTTCGATGCCCTTGCTTATGCTTTTGAGATTTCCAACTCCATAGTTTACAATTGCTATCACAGCTCAACTTTACTGCTTTTGCTATTAAGATTTTTCATCTAGACTTAGGCTCGCTGAACTTACACCAAGTATTTAAATAGATGGAAAAATCTCGCAAACAATAAATATTCCGAGGTTAAAAAACATTCGAATGTCCACGCTGGAAAGTGAGGTATCGCAGGAAGCAGATGATGTATGTTCTTGCATATTTGAGAAGTTCAGTGTTGACAGTCTTATGAATCTTGTAAGAGAGAACAAAGATGATGTATACATACTCCTCCACAAAGAGGATCGAGATTTTGTTGATATCTACATCGGCAAGAACAACAGAGATTTTGGAGAGTTCATTGCAATTCCACTTCCCAAAAGATTTGCTGTTCTCGAACCAGATAAAAACTATTTTGAGTTAACGCTGAGAGCCAATATCGCCATTGCATTGAAGGGAGAAAAGGACTTTCATCTCTGATTGAGGTAATAAGTGGTTTGCTATAGCTTCGGATGGATGTATATATTTTGGTTTATCCTACCCATTTTTACTTTTAGGCGAGTTGGAATAAAAAGTCGCTCAAAAAGATGATGTGTTCTTGCATCAATCCACATCAATTCCTTTAAGCCATGGCATCATCTTTCTCAATTCCTTTCCGACCTTTTCAATCGGATGATTCCTTTCCATTTCAAGGAGCTTTGAAAAACTTGGTCTTCCAGCCATGTTTTCCAAAACCCATTCTCTTGCAAATTCTCCAGTCTGTATCTCCCGAAGGATCTTTTTCATCTCTTCTCTGACCGTTTCATTCACTATTCTTCTGCCCCTGGTCATTCCACCATACTTTGCCGTATCGCTGACAGAGTACCACATCGCATATATTCCTCCCTCATATATCAGATCAACGATTAGCTTTAGCTCATGCAAAGCTTCAAAGTATGCAACCTCAGGCTGATATCCAGCTTCAACGAGGGTTTCAAATGTTGCCTTTATCAGTTCTGTAACCCCACCACAAAGATCCACTTGCTCACCAAAGAGGTCCGTTTCTGTTTCTTCCTTGAACGTCGTCTCTATAACTCCAGCTCTTGTGCATCCAATGGCTTTGGAGTAAGAGAGAGCATATTCCAGCGCTTTTCCTGTAAAGTTCTGATGGACAGCAACTAATGCTGGAACACCCTTTCCCTCCTGATACATCCTCCTGACTATATGCCCGGGGCTTTTCGGAGCGACCATTGTAACATCAACATAGCTCGGTGGAATAATCTGGCTGTAATGAATGTTGAATCCGTGTGCAAACATAAGCATGTCCCCTTCCTCAAGCTTGGAATGAATGTGTTTTTTATAAACCGGTGGCTGAACAGTATCGGGAATCAGCATCATTACTATGTCAGCCAACTCAGCTGCCTTTTCAACAGTTTTAACAACCAAACCATCATTTTCCGCCTTCTTCCAGCTCCTGCTACCCTCATAAAGACCCACAACGACTTCAACCCCGCTGTCATTTAGATTAAGAGCATGGGCATGTCCCTGGCTTCCATATCCAATAACAGCAACAACCTTGTCCTTAAGAAGGTTTATATCAGCATCCTTCTCATAGAAAATCCTCGCCATGATCTAACTGGCAAAGAAAAATTTAAATTATTTTTCCTGTTTCACCTTCTCAACAACCCTTATTTCAGAAATTTTAGTTACCGGATACTGCCCTTTTTCATCCTTTTCCAGTGATTTGACCATGTCCCATACTGTAAGCAGGGCATTTGTAACTCCAACGAGAGCTTCCATCTCAACCCCGGTTTTTCCAACACTTTTAACCTCGCAAACTGCCCTGATGTTGTCTTCAAAAAACTCAAAGCTGATGTTGATCGAGGTAATTTCAAGAGGATGGCACATGGGTATGAGCTCTGGGGTCTTTTTTACAGCTATCGTACCAGCCACTACGGCTGTATTTATTACATTACCCTTGGCTACCTTGTTTTCCAGAATTGCCTTGATTGTGTCTTTTTTAAGATAAATTCTTCCCTCTGCCCTAGCAATCCTAACAATGTCACGCTTATCGCTTATATCAACCATTCTCGCCTTACCGTTTTTATCAACGTGCGAGAACATGAATGGGATTATCAAAAGAGGTAGTTAACTCTTTCCGATATTTTTTTCTATACATCAACACCATTAACCTCAATGAAGGCAATCATCATGGCTGGAGGATATGCAACCAGACTTTGGCCAATCACAAAAACAAAAGCAAAGCCGCTGTTACCTTTAGGAAAAAAGAAGATTATTGACTTCATATATGAGAAAATAAGAAAGCTGGGTCTTGAAATAATAATCTCAACAAATATGAGGTTCAAGAGTGATTTTGAAAGGTGGTCAGAGGATAAGGATGTTGAACTCATCGTAGAGAACACAACAAAGGAAGAGGAGAAGCTTGGTGCAGTAAGAGCACTTTATGAGGTGTCAAAGCTAATAGATGATGACATGCTGGTTGTGGCTGGAGACAATGTATTCTCCTTCAGTCTTGATGATTTTGTTGAGAGATACAAGCAGCTCGGCAAGCCACTTGTAGCTTTTTACGATGTTGGAGATGAGGATCTTGCAAGAAGATACGGTGTGGCGATACTTGAAAGAGAGAGGGTTGTGTCTTTTGAAGAAAAACCTGAAAAGCCAAAATCAACTCTTGCTGGGATAGGGATATATGCATTCGACAAAGAGTCGAAGGAGATGCTTGGAGATTATGTCAGGGGAGAGAAGAAAGATAACCTTGGAGATTTCATATCTTGGCTTGTTAGAGAGAGCGAGGTATACGGATTTGTATTCTCGAACGGCGATTGGTATGATGTAGGAAACCCGGACAGCTATCTGGAGGCATTTAAGATGTATTTGAGGCATGATGTAAGCGGTGATGTAACCATAGACAAGACATCCAAGATAATAG
>WAJY01000127.1 GCA_015523645.1 Geoglobus sp.
CAACAAAAAATCTCTCTTCCTTGCATTTCTGCATGGTTTTTAGCCTTTCTTCTGGTTTTGGTGCTCCTGGTTCAAGAATTTTTGCCAGTTTTTCGTCCAGAGTTGAAATTGAAAAATTGATAATCACACCTCTATTCAACTTATCCTTTAAATCATCTGGATGAATTGCCCATTCATCAATTTCTCTTAGCAAATCCAGATCTCTCAAAACCAGAGTGGATTTGGTTAAAATATGAACAGGGAAGCGATATTTCAAAATTATTTCAAGAAGTTTTCTTGTTAATTTTAGCTTTCTTTCAACCCCCTGATATGGCTCTGTTGATGTTGACATGGCAATAACGCCATATTCTTTTTTCTTTGTTCGCCTTTTAAGTTGTTTCTCTAAAATTTCTGGAGCATTTATCTTTGCAGATAGAGTTTTGGTCATATTCTCTCCATATTTTGAGCCTCTTGTATAGCAGTACATGCAGTTAAATGAACAACCATAATATGGATTTATTGAATAATCATCCAGAAACCAGTCATCTCTCTTTTTGTGCTTATTTAATATTGATTTAACTCTGATTTCCTTCACCATTTTGTTCCCTCAATTTTCAGCAGAGCTTCCTTAATCTCAACTCCGAGAGGATAAAAACCCATTAGGGTTCCTTTTTTTGTTAAAAGTCTGTGACAGGGAATTAAAATCTGCAGGGGATTTCTCATTAAAGCAACAAGCATCTCAACAAATTTAACCCCGCTCTGCTTTGCAATCTCTGAATAAGTGGCGGTTTCACCATGCGGAATTTCTGTGATTTTCTCATAAACCATCCTATTCCTGTATTCAACTTCTGGTAACGTAAATTTTTCACCACTGATAACAACGCCCTTTAGCCTTTCCTCAAGCCAGTCTTCAAGTTCTTCTGATTGTTGAGCTTCGCCCTTTAAATTATGATATTCACATATTTTATTCAGATGCTCTCTGGCTTTATCCTCTGAGCGATGCCAGGCATAGGCTATAACTCTACCATCTACCACAAGAAAAACAACCTCAACATCAAAGCCAAATAGATCCATTTCAAACACCCATCAAAACCCTTAATTCATCTTGCTTTTCCTTATCAAGCTTTTTCATTCCTTCTTTAATTATCCATCTTGTATTTTTGTCACCTGATTTTGCCCATCCTTTCAAAAACTCATAAACCGCTTTGGCATCTTTCTTTGTTATCTCTCTCAGAGACCAGCCAATCGCTTTCTTAACGTCCTTATCTTCCTCTCTCATTACCTTATTCAGAAATTCAAGACATACTCTGGATTCTGAGGTTCTGGCCCTGATGAAAGGGGGAATTGTGGCAACAGCCAGCCTTCTTATCCACTTGTTTTCTGATTCAATCAGCCTGTCCAACATGGAAAATACTTCGTTTTGATTCTGAACTGCAAGATTTACATTAACTCTCAGAGCCAGTTGATCGCAGATTTCCCAGTCATGAATATCGCCCATTATCTCAAAAACGAATTGTTTTGCTTTTTCATAATCTCCTTTGCTTGTAACTCCCAGAGCACTTATTACTATTAGTTTTTCATCTCTTTTTCCCATTTTCCATAAATTCATTAATCCTTCAAATTTCCAGTCTTCTTTAATCAACAATTTCCCCAGTTCCTGCCCGATTGAATTTAATAAAGGTGTTTTCGTAATTTTGAGCTTATTTGTTTTTTCCTTTTCCAGTTCTTCCGAGATTACGTGTATTGTTGCATCAATATTCCCGTCCTTCAATTTTTCGTAAATCAGTCTGGCAACTTCTTTTTTGTCCACCATTATAACACCATAATTTTAATAGAAATTAAATTAACTGAAAAACACAGCTCACCTCAATTTAATTTTATTTTGGTTGAAATGCTTTTGATGTCATTTTTCTGTATCCATGCCTGCACGGACTTCATAACCAAAGCAGTTGCCCTTTGTTTCGTCAACCGGCTCATAAAACTTCCAGTTCTTACAGGTCGGAATTTTATCACCTCCTTCTATTTTCTGAAAAATTCTTCATCTTCTTGTAGCTTATACATCAATTTATCGATCTTCTCAAGTTTTATCAATGCGAATCCCGCGTTATCTCTCCTTTTGATGACAGATAATTTATCTCCCCATTTTATATTCAAATCTCTTCTCAAATCCACCGGGATGGCAATCTGGCCCTTATCACTCACGGTAACAACCGTAAACGATTCCCATTCTTGTGCATCCGCTTTTCATCACCTCTTAATATAATAAATAGTTGTATGATAATTGAAAGAGAAGAGGTTATATAAATGCTGAACAGGCATCCAAATATAATCAGAGCATGGCTGAGCCTTACATCCGCTGTTAAGATAACATCATGGATTTGATTCAATCCCTCTTTTCTTTAGAAC
>WAJY01000128.1 GCA_015523645.1 Geoglobus sp.
CAGCAATGCTTATGTGCTTTCCAGAGATTTGAGCTAGCTTTATCACAAAGTTGTCAAGCTCGTCCTGCTGGAATGTTATGTTTGTTCTCAGGCTTTGATAGTTGCGATGGTATACATACACAGGCTTGTTGTAGCCGTTGCATGATATGTCTTCTATCAGCCTGTCTTTCATGATTGGGGTGATTATGCCATATTCTATGAACTCGTTTTTTAGGTGGTAGAAGACCTTTTCAAAATCCTCATCAGAGAGTTCGATCTTCATCTCCTTTAATAGCTTTCTCGCATTTTCCTCAAGATGGACAACCTTGTCATCCACATCAGATGAGAGGTTTTCGATGATTGAATGCTTTAAAACATAGAATACAGAGTAAAGATAGTCATCGAGAGTTGGCTGAATCACAACGTATTCATTCTCACCAGTTTCGGGATAATGGACAATCTGTATTTTTGAATATGGCTTCTCTATCCAGTAATCCTCTATAACCTCAAAATCTTCAACCTTCTCCAAAGCTTCACTCTTGCCAATTGCCTCGTTCGACTCAGCTTCCTCCTTTTCCTCCCTGTCTTTCTTTTTTCTTAGCGAGAGTCTGAGCCTCATGTTTCCCAATCATTATTATTATCAAATACTTCTTAAAGTTTTCCCTTTTTAAGAGCAACAAACCATAAAATTCATCCAAGAAGAGGTTTGAACTCCTACTTAAACTTCAAGAGGAGTGAAAAAGGTGCTATCAATGGGTGATGTCTCTGAGAAAGGATCCCTGGGATATCTCTCCATAGTTTCCATTGGTATTGGCGGTATGGTTGGTGGCGGAATTTTTGCCGTGCTCGGTTTGGCTGTGCAGCTAGCCAAAGGTGGAACGCCTATTGCATTTGCCATAGCCGGAATGGTGGCTCTTGCTACCTCATATTCATATGCAAAGCTTTCAGTGAGATACCCGGCAAGTGGCGGAACAGTAGAGTTCCTGAACCAAGCTTTCGGCACAGGACTAATTACTGGAGGTCTTAACATTCTGCTCTGGCTGAGTTACATTGTGATGCTCTCCCTCTATGCCTATGCCTTCGGTAGCTACGGTGCAAGCCTCTTTTCAGGGGTAGCTCAGGGGATAGTTAAGCATGCTTTGATCACTGGAATAATTCTAACCTTCACGGCATTGAACATCTTAGGCTCAAGGGCTGTTGGCGAAGCAGAGGAGTGGATTGTTGTTCTTAAAATCAACATACTTCTTCTTTTCATAATAGCTGGAATCTGGAGTGTTGATTTTCAAAGACTTAAACCTTCAGAGTGGGCAGATCCTCTAAGGCTGTTTGCAGGTGGCATGATCATTTTTCTGGCGTACGAGGGATTTGAATTGATAGCAAATACAGCTGGAGACGCCAAAAATCCGCAAAAAACAATCCCTCTTGCTTACTATTCTGCAGTCTGCTTCGTTATGATTCTTTATGTCCTCGTCTCCCTAGTTACCGTCGGAAATCTTTCCTTTGATGAGATAGTTTCTGCGAAAGACTATGCTCTTGCTGCAAGTGCCAAACCTTTTTTGGGTAGCTATGGATTTGTGCTGATTGCTATTGCAGCGCTTCTATCAACAAGCTCAGCAATCAATGCAACCCTTTATGGAGCTTCCCGCATCACATACACAATTGCAAAGGAAGGAGAACTTCCCGAAATACTTGAAGAAAAGATCTGGAACCGTCCAATAGAGGGATTGATCATCACCTCTGCTTTAACCTTGATAATAGCCAACCTCTTTGATCTTTCAAGCATCGCAATGATGGGGAGTGCCGGTTTTTTGATAATCTTTGCAGCAGTGAACACTGCAAACCTACGCTTACATTATGAAACAGGAAGCAAGAGATGGATTGCCTTTTCAGGCTTGGCGTTATGCTCCTTTGCATTCAGCGGACTGGTATGGCAGATAGCAAAGACTTCTCCAAACAAGCTCCTCATTCTTGTGTTTATGGCTGGCTCAGCATTCACAATAGAGGCAATTTACAGAAAGTTTACCGGAAGAGTTATCAAGCCCCAAATAAGAGAGGAGGGCATTGAAATGACTTCAATAGAAAGTTCTAAAAATAAAGCTAGATAAAGATGTCCTGACCCGAGAACCCGACGGGGCTGAAAAGCATGATGCCCCGTGGCTCATGGGTCGCACATAAAATTTTTAAAATATAGATATTAGGTTTAGAGTATGCTAGAAGTGCTGACAAATCCAAGAGGATTTTTTGAAAAACTTGAGGATTTCAGTCTGAAAATTCCTGTCTTTCTTGTTCTTCTCATGACAATTCCATCTGCAGTCATGCAGTGGAAGATTTTCGATGTAATGTTGCGCTTTCTACCAGCACAAGTAATTCCATTAAAATCCCTTGCACCCATATTTGGATTGATCTGGATCGTCTCATCTTTTCTTACAGGACTGGTCATACTCCTGATAACTGCAGGCATCATACATCTAATCTCGACATTCCTTGGAGGTGAAGGAGGATATGGGAAGAGCGTAGTTGTAATTGGTTACGGACTAGTTCCAATGGTTTTTGTATCCTACATTCAGGCAATCCTCTTTCTCTACAGATTTAGCCAAGCTGGAGAGTTTACGAGCATTCAGGATCTCATAGCTTTTATCATAAACAGGGAGAGTTTGCTCTCCTCAGTCATCATCTCAGCTGCTGGATTAGCTTGGAGCGTTTCAATCTGGAGCATTGGAATATCTGTTGTAAGGAATCTCGAATTTAAAAAAGCTTTGCTTTCATGCCTGATTCCGGCTGTTATTTATCTTGGCTATACACTTTATGGAATATACTCCCTTGGAAATTTAGAAGGGTTTGCAAAACTTTAACCTTCAACCTCCTTCATCATGTGTTTCTTTCTCTCCTTGGCTGTATAGCCGGTGAGTTCATCAAGAAATCTGTTGTATGTTTTGAGTGTTTCAAGTGCAGTCTTGTCATCAACACCACTCCTTGCTTTGCTTTCAACCTTCAGAACCTTTCCATCGAGCCATAGCCTTAGCTCTTCAATCGCCTTGTATCTCACAATGTAAGCATCACCATCTCTCTCAAAACTTCCGAAGTGTTTTTTAAGCAGGCTTTCAAGCCTTTCTGCGGTTGGTTTGAATCCCCTCTTGAACTTGTATTCTCTCATGACAGATCAAGCGTAAAAGGTATAATATACTTTTTTCAAAATTCAGTATCATGGAAGAGACGAAGATATATTCAGAAAAAATTGAGGTTGAGGAACCTGTTGTATTGACGAGCTTTCCCGGAATCGGGCTTGTTGGTACAATTACAACAGGTCACTTCATAGTTGAGCTCAGCCTTGAACCAATCGGGGTAGTTGAGTCTAGAATTCTCCCGCCAATAGCAACTCTGAATGAGGGAATAGTTCAACCACCAATCAGAATCTATCAGTGCAGTGAGAAGAACTTCCTTCTTGTCCATTCAGATGTCCCGATTCATCCTGTTGCTGCTTACGAGCTCAGTTCGGCAATAGTTGACTGGGCAGTCTCCCTGAAAGCCTCTACACTGATATCCTTGGCAGGACTCACCACATTCGAGGACAAAAAAAGGGTTTTCGGAGCAGCAACGTCAAAAGAGGTTCTGGAAGAGATCAAGAAGTATGTTGAGATCTTCAGAACTGGAACTATAAGTGGTATAGCCGGAAGCATTCTGAATGAGTGTGTTACAAGAAACCTTCCCGCCTTCGCCTTACTTGGTGAGACGACAGGTTTCAATCCGGATCCGAGAGCTGCAGCTGAAGTTGTTAACACCCTGAATAGGATGTACAACTGGAATGTGAGCATTGAAAAGCTGATAAAAGAGGCTGAGTTTATTGAAGCTCAGATGCAGAAACTTGCAGAACAGACTCAGATGCATGAGGCGAAGGAAGAGTACCATCCAATGTACGGGTGATGCTGATGAAGTGCTATGTTATTTCAGGTATATCAAGGGTTGTGATCCAGGAAATTCTCAGGGGTAATTTTAGAACGCTCGAATTGAGAAATGTGATAAATGTTGCCACTGCCATTAATGCAGATGTTGGAGATCTGATCTTCATAACCTCAGCAAAGTACGTTGATCTTGAAAGAGGTGTCACGGGAGTTATCGGAGAGGTTGAAGGAAAAGAACTCGTCTCTCACTCGGCAATTTACGCAAGAAACGATTACTTTGAAGAATTCGAAAGCACGGTTGTGAGACTTAAAATAAAACCAAGAGCCCTCGGAAGAATTACGAGAATTCTTAGAAAGGACATACTCAATCCTGTAGAGGCTGAAGCTGTTCAGGTTGATCACTTCTCTGCTAGATAAGGCAGGGTTAGGTATGGCAAGGGTAGAGGAGTATGAGTTTGGAAGGATAGTTGTTAATGGTTCTGAATACAGAGAGGATGTTATAATACATGATGAGGGTGTTGAGGCTGGATGGTGGAGAAAAGAGGGACACAAAGTCTCAGTTGACGACTTGGACAGAATTTTAGAGCTGAATCCAAAGCTGGTAATTTTTGGGACAGGAGCAAACGAACGCCTGAGGGTTGAGAAGCATGTTAGAGATCTCCTGAAGGAGAGAGGGATTGAATTTATGGAGCTAAATAGCTACGATGCGGTAAAAGTCTATCAGGGACTATCGCAAAAAAGAAAGGGAGTTGTTCTAGCTATCCACCTCACATGCTAAAATTATTTTAGCCTTCTGTAACATTAAGCTCTGTGAGGGTCATCAAGGTAGATCCATTGAAATTCAGAGATGAGGAGTTACATTTTGCCGTAAATTTGCTGAAGAAGGGAGAGCTGGTGGCATTCCCAACGGAGACTGTGTATGGCTTGGGTGGTGATGCCTTAAATGAGGGAGCAGTCAAAAAAATCTTTAAGGTAAAAAACAGACCGCCCGACAATCCTCTAATAGTTCACGTGGCTGATTATGAGTGGGTTTACAGGATTGCAAAACCAAACAGAATTGCAAAAAAACTGATGGATGAATTCTTTCCAGGACCATTAACTCTCGTGATGGAGAAAAAGGAGATTGTTCCTGACATAACAACTGCTGGATTGAAGAGTGTTGCAGTTAGAATGCCAAATCACAAAATTGCCCTAAGAATAATAGAACTTGCAGAAACTCCAGTATCTGCTCCATCTGCAAACAAGAGCGGGAAGCCTAGTCCTACAAGAGCAGAGCATGTCGTTGAAGATCTCAGAGGGCTGATAAAATGTGTAATAGATGGTGGAAAGACATCAATTGGGCTGGAGTCAACTGTTGTTGACACTACAGTATATCCGGTAGAGATATTGAGACCTGGAGCCATAACAAGGGAAATGCTTGAGGAATTTTGTGAGGTTAAAGTTCCAAGGAGATTTGAGAAGGTGAAAAGCCCAGGAATGAAATACAGGCACTACTCCCCTGAGGCTGAGACAATTATAATTGTCGGAGAAGTTGCTAGAGAGGAGATAGCAAGGCTTGCAGAAAAGCTTAGAAGGGAGGGAAAAAGAGTAGGCGTTGCGATGATGAATGCCGAGAAGGTCGAGGATCTGGCTGTTTATGATCTTGGAAGGGATTACGAGGATTATGCAAGACGCATCTTTGATGCCTTGCGACAGCTCGATAGAACATGTGATGTAATAATTGTTGAGGGTGTAGAGGAAAGGGGAATAGGCTTGGCGATAATGAACAGGCTTTATAAGGCAGGAAGAGTTTACAGGGTTTGATCAATAGGCGTTGTAGAGTCTCTTCTTTCTCAAGTATTCTCCCCTGTCAATCAGATTTTCTACAACAACCCTCTCATCATCAATCTCCAGTATTTCTGGGGATGAATATCTGGCTCTTCCAATCCCGAGTATGTCATTGAATGTGTTGGAGATAAACACTATATCATTTTCCCTTATGTCGTCATCCACATCCACTACGGAGCTTCCAAAGATGTCCCTTCCATACAAAAAAAGCATCTCGCCTCTCTCATTGACAAAGACTCTCTTCCTATCCTTAACAAAATAAAAAGCTCCCTCCAATGTCAGTCTTATTCTCCTGCTACCTATCTCCCCAACCTTTATTCCTATGCTAACCGGATCAATATTTTTAAGCTCATTTTTAAGCTCCCACACATCCCTGGTGCACATGAACAATTCCCTTACCTTTCCCTCAACAACAAAAAAGGTATGAGAGCTGAGAAAGTCAAGAGATCCATAGAACTTTAGAGCATTTCTCAGAAGTTTCAGTTCCTTTTTCTCAAGCTCTCTGATTTCCATATCCAGTCCTTCATTGACTGAATAGCCTTTTTCATTGAAGAGTAATCTCCATCCAATCTGAAGGATTCCACTGCATTTATCAACACAGCCTTGTTCACATCTCTCATGTATTTCTCCTTGTGCTCCTCTCCAAGAACAACCTCTCCGAATTTTGTTAGGTCATAGGCTGAGCTGTATTCCTCAACAGCAACAACCTTGAAAAAACCTCTAAGAAAGTAGGGCTTGTTCCTTCTGTCCATGAAGCTAAGCTTGACCCTCGTCTCATCCACTATCAGTGAAGTGTTCAGCTCAATAGCCTTCGAATTTATTCCTATCTCCTTCTTTCCTATCTCCTCGTTGAACCCACCAAGCTTGGATAAATACGTGTCTGCCAGTATCTCTCTTGGATAGGGATACATCAATTGATCTTTAATGAAAAATAGAATAGATAAAATTTACGCTTGCTTTTTAAGAGTCTTTCCAAGAGATTTTGCAAGATTAACGAGGAATCCAAGAGCGAGCTTTACATCAGGGTCTGACAGTGCTCTCATCAGTCCAATTATGCCAACTGACTCTTGTTTTTCCTTGAATTCATATATAGCATCACCAATTGAGTTCAGAAGCGTTAAAAATTCATCATTTGTGAATTTTGCTGAGACTAGCCCGAGATTTGTTATAAGTTCTGCATTCTTTTTAACAATATCATCTGTCAGCATATCCTCAAAAGCCTTGACAAGTGATGCAAGATTCTCAAGGCTTTTCAGTACTCCAGTCCTTTCAAGCATCACAATCCTCTCAACAACCCTTTCAAGAATCTCATGATTTTCCTCAATTTTCTCCATAAGTTTTCCAGATCTCTCCTCCATATCAACCACCTCAAAGCAGACCTCTTGCAGTAAGCCAGTATGCTTTGTTGTATGCAACCTTCAAAAAATGCAAAAGCTTGTTTGGAACTACCGGTTTAGGGGGAGTTGAGTAGTCAAACCGGATGTATGTTGCCTCCTCCCAACCTGTTTCTATAAAGCAGAAGGTCTTTCCGTTGTATGCTGCTGTTGGCTCAATACCACTTAAATCTGCAACCAGATTCTCAGCAACAACCTCTGCCTGAAAATGGGCAACGCTTCCAGCCTTGCTTACAGGAATGTTTGTTGCATCACCGAGTGCATAAATGTTCTCGTATCCCTCTACTTTTAGTGTGTATCTGTCTGTAGGAATCCAGCCTCCTTTATCGCCAAGACCAGAGTCAATCACAACCTCTGCTCCCTTATGAGGTGGAATGGCTATTAACAAATCAAAGCTCTCTTCCTCTCCTTCCAGGGTTATTATCTTCTTCTCCTTGGCATCTATTTCCATAGGATTGAAGAACGTCCTGTATTCTATGCCCCTCTCATCAAACATCGGCTGAATCATCTCCACAACTGGCTCCATTATGAAAATCTTGTTTGCTGGATATGTGTAAACTATCTCGCTTTTCTCCCTCAATCCTCTCTTTTTCAGGAAATCATGTAGTATGAAGGTGAGCTCTATAGGTGCAACTGGGCATTTGTGAGGTATGCCTATAACGCTAATCACGATTTTTCCTCCCCTGAATCTTGTAAGGGCAGATCTGAGTCTCATAGAGCCTTGAAGATCATAAAACCAGTTTCCAGCCTCTTTAAGCCCTGGAACTTCTTCTGGAGTGATTCTTGAACCAGTCGCAATAACAAGGTAGTCGTAATCGTAGGATTTGCTCTCACATTCAACCCTCTGATTTTCTGTGTCGATCTTAACAGCCCTGTCTATTGCAAGCCTAACATTAGCATCGAGAAGCTCTTCCAGATTCCTTTTGAGCTCATCTTCCCTAAGCCTGTTGAATATGAAGTACAGGTAGCCAGGCTCGTAGATGTGATAGGGGTTATCTGTTATCAGAGTTATATCAACCTCTCCGTTTCTCACCTCATCTGCCATTTTCGTTGCAAGGTTGTTTGCTGTGACAGTTCCCGCTACTCCTCCTCCAAGTATCACAACCTTTTTCATGCATACTCACCAAAAAATAAGTCTGAATTACCTTTTCTTTTTCACGACTATTCTCCAGTAATCGGATTCTTTGAAAACTCCAACAAGCTCATGTCCTGCTTTCTTAACCCACTCAGGGATGTCTCTGGCTGATCCCTCATCACTCGACCAAACCTCTATTACGCTACCAACATTCTCCTCTCTTATTGCCTTTATAAGTTCCATTAAAGGTCCCGGGCAGAAACTTTCCCTTGCATCAATAACTCTATCGGATTTCATAATATCACCTCAGAAACTAGATGAAAAGGATTTTGGCATCCTCCACCATCTCCAGAAATGTTGCAACTCCAACAACCTCATCAAATATATCGATAAAGTCAGTAATGCTCAGATTGAGCATCCCAAGAACCATGCTGCATGCATAGATCTTAAGATTTTCGTTAGTTTTTGCTTCTTTCAGCACATCCAAAAACAAGGGCAAATCGCTCTCAATCAATCCCTCTACGAGCTCTCCATAGCTTTTCCAAGATTTCTTTTCAACAACGTCTTTTTTGAAAGCCAGAAGTCCATACATCGTTGCAAAAACCAAAACCTCCTCACCAAGGGATGAAGCAACACTGGCAATTGTGCTTGCTGATTGCAGTTTTTCAAGCTCACCACTTACAAGAAGGATCGCAATCTTTCCCATGCCATCACCTCACTCCAAGCTTCATCTTCTGCAATTTAAAGCTTCCCTCAGCCCTTCATGAATTGCGGTTAAGTTAAAAAACGATTCTTTATCAGGTTGATCATGGAAGACAGAATTTACGTTTTCATTATTGGAACTGCTGGATGTGGCAAGACTTACTTTACAAAAGCATTTTCAGAATATTTAGACATGAAAAGGATCGATCACATCATTGTAAACCTTGATCCCGGAGCTGAAAACATACCATATCAGGCTGATGTTGATGTTAGAGAGTGGATAAGACTTGACAGCATAATGGAAAAATATGGCGTCGGACCAAATGGTGCACAGATAATATCTGCAGACCTTATTGCCGGTAAGGTTGAGGAGGTGAAGGATGAGATAATGCTCTACAGCGCAGATTATGTGCTTGTTGACACTCCAGGACAGATGGAACTCTTCACCCTGAGAGCAAGTAGCGAGCTGATAATTCAGTCATTTGGCAAGAACAATTGCGTCTCTGTTTTCCTTTTTGATCCTGTGATATCTCAGAGAGCATCCGGATTCACATCCTTGGTTTTCATGTTCTCTTCAGCAAGCATGAAGCTTGGCATCCCCCAGATCCCTGTTTTAAGCAAATCAGATCTGCTACCAGAGCACGAGATTGAGAAGATAGTAAAGTGGAGCAAAGATCCGGATTTTCTTTACGATGGGCTTGCTATTGAAAGGGGAATATCCAGAGACCTCTTTCACATGCTGAGAGACTCTGGATTTATCAGAGAGGTCATACCCGTCTCTTCTATAACAGGATTCGGAATGGATGACGTGTATGAGATAATTCAGGACATATACTACTCAGGAGAGGACATCGAGAGGTTGAGATACTGACCGCCTGCAATAGGTGGGAATATGGAGATTCTGTCGTTCTCATTCAGCTCTGGCATGTCTTTCAAATCCTTCAGGTTTCTTCCATTTACCAGTACTATCCTGTCATCTCTTATTCTGCCATTTTCATCAAAAACCTCAGTGTAAAACTCGTCTCCAAAAGTTTCACACGCTTTTCTAACAACCTCTTCAATCGTTTTTCCCTCCACCTCCACCCTCTTACCATATCTATCCCGGAGTGTTGCAAAC
>WAJY01000129.1 GCA_015523645.1 Geoglobus sp.
AAAAAACACCCTGTCCATTTCGTAAGAGTAGTGCTGACCTGTATGCAGTATGAAGTAATCTAACCCTTTCTTTTCACATTCTCTTATCACGGGACTCATCTTGATTATTTCTGGACGTGTGCCGAGGATTATTGCTATCATCCCACCACATTCTTTCAGAACTTTAAGAGATTGGGAAATCCAACATAAAAATCAATTCATAACCTTACAAATTCTTCAGGAATTCCTTTGCTTTTTTAACGAAATCTCTCGCGTTATCTAAAATGACTCTTGCAGCCTCCTCCGAAATTTCGTGGAAAATTCCATAATCGCTCTCTTCTCTCAGATCAAATGCTTTGGTTAAATTCACGCAATCATCTTCACTCAGTCCAAGACTTTCTCTGTTCTTCCAGATCAGGTATATCGTTCCTCTGTGGGTTCTGGAATCGTCTCCGATACTCAGAATCATGGCTTTTGCCGCGTGAAACATCGCATAATATGCAGTACTGCAGCACCTTTCGTGCATACCCATTTCAAGCTCATTTTCAGCATCTTTCAGGAGCTTCTCGGCTTTTTTAATTCTGAGAGTTATTTCATCCAATTACTATCCCTTCCCTTTCCACAGATAGGATAAACGAGAGATTTAATTTTTTCATCTTTGCGTACTTCTCGGCTCCAACTATTTTGACCGAGATCAGTCTTCCAGCTATGGGAATGAATGAGTAAACGATTTTTCTTATATCGTCCTCTATATCCCTTATGCTGTCATCTTTTACCACCACGAGTAAATCTATGTCACTCTCTGCACAATGCTCCCCCCTCGCATACGATCCAAACAGGATAATCTTTTCTACGCTATCACCGAAACTTTCCTTGATTTTTTCTGGTATTTCATGAAGGTAATCGCTTACCATTTAAATCACACCTTACTGTCCCTGATTAAACTTATATGCACTTCTCATAAAATATTTGTCCCATACTGATTTAGTGCCATCCTGTATGTAAGATGAGGTAATCCAATCCCTTTTTCTCGCATTCTCTTATCACGGGGCTCATTTTCATTATTTCCGGACGTGTTCCAAGGATTACTGCAATCATCTCTTCACCTTCCCAGATACTATGCAAAAGGACTTCATCATAATCGGTTGTCCTTTACGATCATAACTCGATGTAACTCGCTATTATTTTTTGAGGGCAAAACATACCAAAAATCCTCTCCGACACTCTAAACATTGCAGGTTGCTACACGACAACGAGAACGTCTCCTGGATATGTGTTTCAGACTCGTAACCTCTCGGCTCTAACCTGACACAACACCTGTAAAACTGTCATTAGATGTTGAATACTTTCTTAATGATGTTTTTAACCTCAATTAACTTCTCAGGCTTCAATTTTCCAGCTTTTTTGAGAATTAGATTTTTCTCCACAGTGAAGATTGAATGACAGTGAATATAGCTTGTTTTCTTGAGTTTTCCCTCTTCGATATCGCTCGAAGTTATTTTGACTTCAAAATCCGGTAAATGCTCGGAGGAGCTAATTTTGGCAACGATCAAATCTGCTGACACGATGTTGAGTTCAGAAGAACTCAAAACAACCACCGGTCTGAGTTTCTTACCTACCATGTTTGTAAAAGGTAGCTCAAGAATTACTATATCTCCTTCCTCATAACTCAAAGAGTTCTTCTGCATCTTCGCTCTCTCTCAGAAGCTTTAAATATCCGTACAATTTAAGGTCATCAATTGCTTTTACCTCCTCTATTCTCAAAACCACTCTGGATCGCTCTGGAATGTCCAGTGCTTCTATCGGTATCAAAACACCTTTTTCGTAAATGCACTCCACCTTTTTCATATCATTCACTCAGGACTAACCTTGAAATACATTTTGCTTGTGTGTGGTGTATACTGTCAATCTCGTAGGAGTGGTGCTAACCTGTGTGCAGTATGAAGTAGTCTATACTTTTTTCTCGCATTCCCTTATTACAGGACTCATCTTGATTATCTCAGGGCATGTACCTAGGACTATTGCTATCATATCTCCACTGCTGTACGTCTGATCTGGATATGCACACCCACGTTTGACTTATCTGTTTAAACTTAAAATGTCAGAACCCGCAAAATAAAGATTTGTTCAGTGACTAGAATTCAAGCATCTGTATTATCTCCTGCGTCGTGTAAACTTTAACAGCATCCTGCCCTCTCAACTTCCTATCATTCGACCAGATCGCACAGTTCATTTTTAATGCGAGCGCAAAGTAAGGAACATCATCTGGATCAGGAGAGACATTTTTGGCCTCGCCATACATGTCATCAAATTCTTCAAACGGGATTGTCTCTATCTGCTCCTCCAGAAAGTTCAGAACAGCTTCCAATTCTTCCTGAGAAAGCTCAGTTTTTGTCATTATCTCATCAAAATGCTCACGAATTTCAATGAACAGATACTCTGGAGCTATGAAACGAAATTTCCTCAGAATCCTGTTTGTTACAAAAACTCTGAATGTTCCACCTCTGGCTATAAGGGCAGCAAATAATACATTGGCGTCAATCACCAGTAACATGTTTTCTGAACCTCTCGGCAATCGATTTGCTGATTTTCTCGCCCAGCTCTAATGCATCCTCCTCGGT
>WAJY01000130.1 GCA_015523645.1 Geoglobus sp.
GAGTGGCGGGATCAACGCCAATGGCAACTGCAACCTCTAATTTATCAACACCCATCTCCTTTAGCTTCCTGCAATGCAAGGCTCCATGCTTGTGGATCTGCCAGTGCATTCCCGTTGTTTTCTCATCAAAAACCTGCATCCTGTACATTCCCGCGTTAAGCACCTCAGTCTCAGGGTCTTTTGTGATGACAACAGGGAAGGTTATGAACCTCCCACCATCTTTGGGCCAGCACTTCAGAATTGGAAATCTGAGAAGGTTGGGATTGTGATCAACTACCTCCTTAACCGGTCCGTTCCTTACCTTTTTGGGAATAAAGTTAATCAGGTCTTTTGCCGATGAAAGGGCTTTAATACCATCCAGAACAGATTCAGGCTTTGTTCTTGCAAGTTCTACAAGCCTTTCCCCAATACTTTCAAACCTATCAGTTTCAAGAGCAAGCTTCATTCTCTTTTCGCTCGCAAATGCGTTTATCAAGATAGGAATGTCATAGCCCTTTGGATTTTCAAACAGCAGAGCCTTCCCGTTCTGCTTGACAGCCCTATCCGCAATTTCAGTAATTTCGAGTTCAACGCTAACTTCCCTGCCTATTCTCGCAAGCTCACCCTCTTGCTCTAGTCTGGCAATGAATTCTCTGAGATCTTCATATGGCATAGAGAGAATTGATGAGAGCAAATAAAAAGCTTATTCGATAAATATCATGCAAAAATTATGGCTAATTTATCTCGTCTTCGCTATGAATCTAACTTCAAAAGGAACTCCAAAGTAGCTTGCAAGATACTCTGAGATTTTTTGTTCAAGGTGTTCAACATCTTTTTCTTTGGAAAGATACTCTGGATCTGGTTCCACATACACTACACATTTCTCGTGATCTACTACCCTGATTTTGTATTCTGTACCTATCTCTGGAAAAGATCTCAGTATCTCCTCAATTTCGCTTGGATAGAAGCTAATTCCCTGGACAATTATCATGTCATCAGTTCTCCCTATTATCCCGTTTGGAGACCTTGCATGCGTTCTTCCGCATGAGCATTTTTCATATTCAAGTTTGGCTATGTCTCCAGTCCAGTACCTGAGCATTGGTGTTGCCTCCTTGGATAAATGGGTAATGACTAGCACACCTTTTTCCCCTTCTCCAACTCTCTCATTTGTTTTCGGATCTACTATCTCAACAAGGTGATGATCCTCGCTCCAGTGAATTCCCGCTTTCTCCTTGCATTCAGAAGCAAATGTTGGGGCAATCTCCATCAGTCCATAGTAGTCATATGCCTCTATACCAAGCATTTTCTCGATTTTCTTTCTGGTATTCGGAATGCTCGCTCCTGGCTCACCTCCAAAACCACCAAATTCCAATGTTAGATCACTGGCTGAAAAACCAAACTCCTTCAGTTTAGCCCCAATTTTCATTGCAAGGGTTGGAGTTGAGAAAATTGCTGTTGGTGCCATTTTGATAAGCAATTCGATCTGTCTCAGGAGCTTGCCATCACCCACAGGTAGCACAAATCCTCCAATTTTTTGAACTGCTCTGTGAATGGACATGCCAACAGCCCAAAGCTCGTATTTGAATGCATTGTGGACAACGTCATCATTCCTCAATCCCATGCTCCATAGAGTCCTTGCTGTAACGTCAATTATGTATTCTCTGTCCATTTCTGTCCAAAAGTTGAAAACAGGCTCACCGGTTGTTCCGGATGTTGGGTAGGCTTCAACAAGCCTATGGGTTGTTACAATATACCTGTTTACACCAGACTTTCTCTGCTCTTCTCTCAGCTCACCCTTATACACAAACGGGATTTTTTCCACGTCATCCAAGCTTCTTATCGAGTCGGGTGTAACTCTCGCCCTTTTGAGCTTCTCCCTGTAAAATACGGAGTTATCATAGCATCTCTTTACCTGCCACTTCAGTTTTTTAAGTTGAAGTTCTTCAAGAGACTTCCTGTTCATCAGTTCGATTTTTGGATCCCAATACTCATTGTTCATAGCTGAACAACACTTTAAAGGCAATAGTTTTTAAAATTTGAGGGTAATAAGCGATCTATATTGGATATCATATTATTTAGATATTTAATTTTTAAAAAATTTTTTAAGTTATTTAAAAATAAATTAAGCGAAACATTTTTATAGTATAATTCCAGCTAACAATTAATCATTTAGATATGGGAGGTAGGTGAAAGTTATGCCACCTGAAGAAATGGGTAGAAGGGACTTTTTGAAGTATACTGCGGCACTTGGTGTAGGATTGGTGATTGGTGGGGGTATAGGCTACACTCTGAGAAAACCCGAGGTTCAGGTAGTACCTGAAAAAAAGCCGGTTGTTGAGGAGGAGAAGTTAAAGGAAACCATAAAAATAGGTCATATCGCCATATTTTCTGGACCGTTTGGAACATACGGAGAACTGCAAAAAAGAGGATCTCAGCTGGCTATGGAAGAAATAAATGCATCTGGAGGAATTTTGGGGAGCAAGGTTGAAATAGTCTATAGGGATTCCGCTGCAAAATCTGCGGAAGCTGTTAAGCAGGTGAGAAGCCTAGTTGAAAACGAGGGATGTGATTTTATCATCGGGATCGATTCAAGTGGAGTTGTCTTGGGAGTAGCTGAGGTTATGCCTGAGGTAAACAAACTGCTGTTTGTTACACATGCAGCAACCCATCGATTAACGGAGGAGTTGGTATACAAAAAAGGAATAAAGGAAGTTTTCAGGCTTGCAGTCCCTGTTTATCAGGATGGTATAATGGCTGCCTTCATTGCAGCGCAACTTCCAGCCACAAAGTGGGCTGCTGTTCATCCAGACTATGAATACGGATATGCTTCATGGGAACTATTCCAGAAAACACTTTCAAAGCTCAGACCAGATGTGGAGTTTGTGGCTGAAGCTTGGGCTAAGATAGGAACAACTGACTTCTCTCCTTACATTTCCTCAATAATGGAGAAGAAACCGGAGGGGATTCATACCGTTGAGTGGGGAGTGGATTTGTTTACCTTTGTAAGACAAGCCAAGCAAATGGGTTTGTTTGATGCTGTTAAGTATGAGGGGGGATACGCTTGGATTAATCCAATGGGTTATTCGATTGATGCAATGGAAGCGCTGAAAAACGAGTATCCAGAGGGTTGTTGGGTTTCAGGGAGATATGTGTGGATGTATCCAGATACAGCCCTAAACAGGAAGTTTGTCAAAGCTCATCTGGACAGGTGGGGACATTATCCCGCATACAGCGGAGAAACATCATATACGGCGGTATATCTCATAAAGAGGCTCATTGAACTCACCCACAGCTTGGATGTAGACACGCATATAAAGACGCTTGAGAACATGGTTATTTATTCACCTGCTGGAGCAAGGCTCATAAGAAAAGAAGACCATCAGGCAATTTACGAGGTACCTTACGGACAGATAAAGCATGATCCCAATTACCCAATACCGGTGCTTGAGAACTTAAAAGCAGTCCCTGCTCAAGAATATTACAGACACCCTCCATTTGAAGAGATGCCTCCGTTTACAGAGTTATACAAAAAAGTGATGTCGAAGGCTTGATCATGGAGCTGCAAGCTATTGCGTTTCAGCTAATCATAGGATTAGCTACAGCGATGCTCTACTGGATAGTCTCTTCAGGACTAACCTTTACCTTTGGAGTTACAAGAATACTTAATTTTGCACATGGAGCTTTTTACATGCTAGGTGCCTATTTCACCCTTACTTTTTTTGAGGTTCTACATAACTATGTTGTTGCTTTGTTTCTGGGGGCTTTATGTGTTGGTTTGGTTGGTGCTTTGTGTGAGAGAACACTCATATCTCAAATTTACCACCTACCAATACACTTTCAGCTTGTTCTGACATTTGGATTAATCCTGATATTTGAGGATCTGGTGAGAATGGTCTGGGGTTCTGTACCAAAAATGATATCAGCCCAATTTGTCGGTTCAATTCCCCTCTTTGGAAAAACACTCCCGATGTTCTCTCTCTACATAATTCTAGCCGGTATTGCGATTGCTCTGCTCATGTATTTGATGCTGTCAAAAACATACTGGGGATTGCAAATCAGAGCCATAACATCAAATCCCGAGATGGCAATGTGTTGCGGGCTGAATCCCACTTTTCTTTATGCGACGGCATTTATGTTTGGTGCTTTTCTTGCCGGGTTGGGAGGTGGCTTAACTCTACCAATAAGCTCTGCTGCGCCTGGCATGGGTGAGAACATAATAATCTATGCATTTATTGTTACAGTAATTGGTGGACTGGGCAGTATAAAGGGTGCGTTTATCTCAGCTCTGATTATAGGTGCTGTTGAATCTCTTGGAGCTTTGTTTGTTCCATGGCTGGCTATAGCCTTGCCGTATATTGCACTATCAGCCGTCTTGCTTCTAAAACCGGAGGGGATATTCGGTGAGGCATGAACAAAGGGAGAGGCAAGTGATGATGCTTGTTTCTCTGGTTGTGCTTTCTTCCCTCCTAATACCTCTGACTGGAAACAAATACGCATTATATCTTTCCACAAAAATCTGGATTCTTGTTCTTTATGCCATAGCCTTCAACGTTCTCTTCGGATACTCTGGTCTTTTGAGTTTCGGGCATGCGCTTTTCTTTTCAGGTAGTGCATACACACTCGCAATATTGGTTACCAGGCTTAATTTTCCACTGGCTTTGGGTTTTGTTTGTGGTATAGTAATCTCTGCCTTGTTCTCCATTGCTGTTGGAGTTCTGTCATTGAGGCATAGGGAAATACACTTTGCCATGGTTACCCTAGCCTTTTCGATGTTGTTTTGGGGCATAGTTATGAAATGGAGGGATGTAACAGGTGGAGAGGATGGTATAACAGGGGTTCCTAGAGGACTTCCATTATTCTGGTTTTATTACTTCAGTCTGGCTGTTGTTGTGCTAAGTTCCTATTTCATTTACAGATTTGTTAAATCAGACTTGGGACTCATTCTTGAGGGAATAAGAGAGAATGAGACTAGAGTCCAGTTTTCTGGACATTCCATACTTAAATACAGGTTATATGCAATGCTGGTATCTGGAACTTTTACCGGAGTTTCAGGGGCTTTGTGGGCTTTGCTGGATAGAACTGTAACCCCAACAATTTCTCATTGGACCTTTTCGGCTGTACCTGTTATCGTTACACTTATTGGAGGTCCTCAAAACTTTCTCGGTCCAGCAGTTAGTACGCTTATATACGTCATAGTTCAAGACATCATAACAAAGTATACACTGTATTGGCAGTTTATATTTGGTGTTGCCATCCTTGCGGTTGTTCTATTTTTCAGAGGTGGAGTTATGGGCATAGTTGAAAATTACATTGATAGCTTAATGAAAGGGGGAAGATGAATGAGAATTTTTGAAACCCAAAATCTTTCACGATACTTTGATGGTGTGAAAGCTGTTGATGGAGTTTCGTTGAGTTTTGAAAGTGAGAGGATAACCGCATTAATTGGTCCAAATGGTGCGGGGAAAACAACATTTATCAACCTCTGCACGGGTCTTTTAAAGCCAAATAGCGGTAGAATTTTTTACAATAACAATGACATTACCAATCTCCCCCCTCATAAAAGAGTTTTAATGGGGATATCAAGGACTTTCCAAATCTCAAACATCTTTCCAGGACTCACCGTATCTCAGAATATCAAAATACCCCTTCTGAGTGGAGGTAAGGGTGCCTTGGATGAACTGGATCGCTTGATCTCTATGTTTGGTTTTGAAAAGAAGGCAGACTTATTAGCATCTGAACTCTCGCATGGAGATCAGAGACTGCTGGAAATAGCAATGTCTTTAGCAACAAAACCTAAAATTCTTTTTCTGGATGAACCTACTGCAGGTATAAATCCTGCTGAAAAGCACAAAATTCTTGATGTAATCGAATCACTTAAAGAAGATGAAAAACTGACGATTGTTATAGTGGAGCATGATATGGACGTTGTTTTCAGGATAGCAGAAAGAATAGTTGTGATGAATAGGGGAAAAATTTTGGCAGATGGATCGCCAGATGAGATAAGAGATGACGAAAAAGTTAGGGAGGTTTATCTCAAGGGGGTGGAAATATGAAAGAAGAGGAGCCGATACTGGAGCTTCGAGATGTGAATTCCTACTATGGAAAGAGTCACATTCTCTTCAATGTATCATTTGAGGTTAAAAGAGGAGAGGTTGTGGTTTTACTTGGAAGAAATGGAGTTGGTAAGACTACAACCTTGAGAACGATTATGGGCTTGGTCTCAAAAAGAACAGGCGAAATAATTCTAGATGGATCGATAAATCTCATTGCCCTTCCGCCTTACAAAATATCGAGATATGGGCTTGGTTTCGTCCCAGACAGTGGGGGTATATTCCCAAATCTGACTGTGGGAGAGAATTTAAAAATATCTGAAAGGCAATCAATTAAGCGAGAGGACAGAATCTTTGATATGAATGAAGTTTTTCAAATTTTTCCGCAATTAAGAGAATTGTTAAAGAGAACTGCCGGAAAATTAAGTGGTGGAGAAAGGAGAATGCTTGGAATTGCCAGAGGTCTTCTGTTAAATCCTGAGATATTGCTGATAGATGAACCTTCTGAAGGTCTAGCACCAAAGATCGTTCATGACATAGCTGAAACGATAAATACAATTCAGGAATATGGAATCTCATTACTTGTGGCTGATCAGAATCTTCCATTTGTTGAGAAAGTTGCTGATAAGATTTATGTAATGGACAGAGGTGAAATAAAGCTGTCAGGGAGGATAAATGAGTTATCGAGGCAGGACCTCGAACGCTTCTTGGCTTTCAGTTAGAGCTTTGCGGTTATTAGTGTATTGTAAAGTTGTTTGTAAAGTTGTGGTTATCTCATTTTTTTGCCTAAAAAGTTTCTAATAGATTGAATTTTCCTTTGTTGTTATTTCATTTCTCTACATAAAGATAATTAAATAGAAAAACTTAAATATTGGTATTATCAATTATTTATCATTAGGTCTATATGAGGTAAAGCATGAGATTGTATGGCTTGGATGGTGGAAATGGGGTGCGATTTGTGTTTGTTTGCAGCAAGAAGAAATGGGGATAGTTCAAAAGCCCTAGGATAGTGTGAATGATGGGGGTTGGTAGTAATGGTGGAAAAAGATTGGGTGATAGATAATTGGATAATCAAGCCCGAGGAAATGTTCAATCTGAAAGATAAGATAGCGATAGTAACCGGAGCCGCATCGGGATTGGGAAGAGCTATTGCACTTGGGCTTGATGCGTTTGGGGCAAATGTGATTCTTGCAGACATCAATGAACAAGGTTTAGAAGAAGTTTCTCAAGAGTTGCAAAATGATCATCTGGTTCAAAAAATGGATTGGACTAAGCTAGATGATGTAAAGGAGACTTTGAAAAATGCTTTGAAGGAATTCAATCACATTGACATTTCCTTTAACATTCCAGGGATAAACATAAGAAAAACGGTGTTTGACCTAACATATGAGGAGTGGAACAAGGTTATCAACATAAACTTGAACGGCATGTTTCAGTTTGCCAAGGAAGCTGGGAAGATTATTTACGACTATTATAAGCAGTTTAAAGGGAGAAAATCGGGTTCAATGATCAATATGGCTTCTGTATTTGCTGAGATTGTTATGCCAAGACAGGTGGCTTATGCTGCATCTAAAGGTGCAATAAGGCAGATGACAAAAGTCATGGCTGCAGAATGGGCACCTTACGTTAGGGTTAATGCCATTGGTCCATGCTACATTGAAACTCCATTGGTTAAGCAGGTTATGGAGGACAGAAAATGGTATGATAACATTCGAAGGCAGAATGTCCTTAGGAGGTTTGGTAAGCCTGAGGAAGTCGTGGGCACAGCGATATTCTTGGCATCGGATGCAAGCACCCTCTATACTGGAAATCTTTTAATGCCAGATGCTGGATGGCACTGGTTTGGTGGCTGGACAGGTTTGGAGGAATTTGAGGATGAGTGGAAATGAGGGCTGCACTGTTTTACGAAAAAGGAAAACCTCTTTCCATAGAGGAAGTTGAGAAACCAAAAATAGGAGACAGAGATGTATTGATAAGAGTAAAAGCCTGTGGAATTTGCGGTTCAGATATACACATAATTCACGGGGAAACCCCAGTTGGGAAAAAGCCAATAATTCTCGGTCATGAGATCTCTGGGATAGTTGAAGAAAAGGGAAGCAAAGTTGATAACGTCGAGATTGGAGACAGGGTTTGCGTAGACAGTATAATCTTTTGCGGAATGTGCAAAAACTGTATGAGTGGGAAAGATAACATCTGTAAATTCTGGAGACTGTATGGTATCCATACTGATAGTGGTTTGGCAGAATATGTAAGAGTTAGAGATATCAATTGTATTAGACTGCTAGAAAATGTATCATTTGAAGAGGGAGCTATAATAACAGATGCTGTAGCTACGGCATATCATGCTGTAAAGCTTGCTAACATCCAAGTTGGGGATACTGTAGCCATTTATGGATGCGGGGGTTTAGGAATACATGCAATACAGTTGGCTAGGTTATCAGGAGGAGAAGTGATTGCAGTAGATGTTATCGATGATAAGTTAAAACTGGCAAAAAGGTTAGGTGCGAAATATACGATTAATGCTATGGAATCGGATGTTATAGAGGAGATCTTTAACATAACAGACGGAAATGGAGCAGATGTAGCTATGGAATTTGTAGGAAAAGTGAAAACAATTGTGAATACTCTCGATAGCGTTGTTAGAGGTGGGAGAGTCGTTCTTGTAGGATTGTGTGGCGAGGATGTCGCATATGATACAAGGAAAATTGTAAGAGGACAGCTGCAAGTTATGGGAAGCTATGCTTTCACAAAAAAGGACATTGTAGATGTGGTGAATCTAGTCTCTACAGGAAGGCTGGATCTGTCGAATTCTATAACACACGAATTTTCACTAGAAGATGTCAATCAGGCATTAGAAACGCTGGAGAAGAACATAGGAAATCCGATAAGAGTGGTAGTTAAAGGAATTTAAAGCTTTTAAATTTAAAATTTTTATTAAAATTTTTATGGAGGTTGATTGAAATGGAAAGGGTATATTGGGATCCAGAAATAGAGACGATGAAAAGAGAGGAGCTTGAAAAGTTGCAGATCAAGAAGCTTAGGTGGCAGCTTGAAAGAGTGTATGAGCATTCGGAATTTTACAGAGAACGATTCAGAAAAGCTGGAATTAAACCTGAGGACATAAAATCCCTTGAGGATCTCTCAAAGCTCCCTGTTGTTACGAAGACTGAGCTCAGGCAGGAACAGTCGAATTACAAACCATTTGGCAGGTATGCGGTAGCACCTCAGTCAGACTGGAGAGAGCTTCACCCATCTACCGGCACAACTGGCATTCCTGTAAACACTCTCTGGACGTACAGAGATGCCGAAATAATAGCTGATCACACAGCAAGACTCATCTGGGGATTTGGAGTTAGAAAGGAAGACGTGATACAGAATGCTTTCAGCTACGGCTTGTGGGTTGCAGGAATTGCTGTACATTATGCGGCTGAAAAAATAGGCTCCTTTATAATTCCAATCGGAGCAACATCATCTGAAAGGCAAATCCATTACTTGCAACATGCAAAATCAACCGTTCTTCTTGCCACTCCATCCTTTGGCTTGTACATTGCTGAAAAGCTAAAAGAAAAGGGAGTAAAGCCAGAGGAAATAAGCCTCAGAATAGGATCCTTTGGAGGTGAGGCTGGCACAGAAAATCCTGCTACGAGAAAAAGACTTGAGGATGGATTGGGAATTGATGCCTACGACTTTTACGGTTTAGCGGAAATAGGTCCAACATTTGCTGCTGAATGCGAAGAGAAAGCTGGCTTGCACTTTGTGGAAGACCACTACCTGATTGAAGTTTTAGATCCAGAAACCAGGGAGCCTTTGAGTGTTGGAGAGAAGGGAGTTCTTGTCATAACACATCTCAGCAGGGAGGGAACGCCGATGATTAGGTATTGGACAAACGATATCGTAAGGCTTGAGGATGAGAAGTGTGGATGTGGTAGAACCCACATCAGAGCCGTTGGAGGAATTCTCGGTAGAGCTGACGATATGATAGTTTATAAAGGAGAGAACATCTATCCTAGCCAAGTAGAGGAGGTTGTGAGATCTTTTCCAGAGTTGGGGAATGAGTACAAGATTGTTGTAACCAAGGAAAAAGATACCGGTATTGTAACGGATGTTAAGGTTCTTGCAGAGCTCGCTGTTGAAGTGGAGAATGTTGGAGAGTTGGAAGAGAGAGTAAAAAAGGCATTGAGGGATTTCCTTCTTGTTAGGGTAGATGTTGAGATACTTCAGCCCAACAGTCTTGAGAGGACAGAGTTCAAGGCAAAAAGGGTTGAATTTGTTTTTGAATAGAATTTAATTATTTTTGGTGATTTTATGGCAAAATTCGGTTTTCTTTTGCCCATACCTGCAATGCCTGTTGGCAGCTTGATCAGGGTTGCTAAAAGAATTGAAGATGCGGGCTTTGATTCGGTATGGGTTCCGGATCACCTCCTGATGATTCCCACAGGAATCGTTCCTGAAGCTTTTAGCCTCTTAACTTCAATAGCCATGGTTACAGAGAGAGTTCAGCTTGGCACATGCGTTTCAGACCCCCATAGAAGACATCCAGCGGTTTTTGCCCAGGAAACTGCCACGATGGATCAAATTTCAAATGGAAGGCTTATCTTGGGTTTAGGTCCTGGAGAGGCGATGAATCTCGATCAATTTGGTATTCCTTGGAGCAAGCCTGTCTCCAGAATGGAGGAATTTACAAAAATTGTTAGAATGCTCTGGAAAGAGGATAGGGTTAGCTATTCTGGAAAATTCTGGAAGTTTCAAGATGCTTTACTCCAGATAAAGCCTGTTAATGGAATTATACCGATTTATTTTGGAGCAAATGGTCCAAGAACAAGAGAACTTGCAGGAAAGATGGCTGATGGATGGTTGCCGACACCTAGACCTCCCAAGCTTTACAGAAAGCATTTCATGGAGATTGAACAAGCAGCAAAGAACTCTGGAAGGGATCTTAACAATTTCGAGTGTGGGATTTATGTCTATACCGCTGTAGCAAATAAATATGATGAGGCATTTGAACAGCTAAGGAAGATAAAGCCCATAGTGGCTTTCTTCCCGAAGGTCATTGAGGAGTCGGGCTACGATGTTGAAATCCCTGAGCATCTGGGCAAAAACCTCTACTCAGAAATAACTCTTGGGGAGGATGGAATGAGGAAGTATGAGGAATTCGGAAAGTATGTGCCTGATGAGGCGGTTGAGGATTTCTCAATAGTTGGAAAGCCTGAAGATTGCCTGCAGAAGGTTGAGGAGTTTGTCAAGGCTGGTGTTGAGCATTTTGTTCTGATAAACATGGGTCCAGATCCAAAGTATGTTATGGAGGTGTATGCAGAAAAAATCATGCCCAGTTTTAGGTAAAAGGAGGTGTTTGGTGTATGATGAATGGGAAGGAATATATAGAAAGCTTAAGAAAGTATAATCCGACAATATATTTTATGGGGAAAAAAATTGAGAGTGCTGTAGATGAGCCCATGTTTTTTCCTCACATTCATGCTGCTGCAATGACGTATGAACTTGCTTTTGATCCGAGATATGAGGATGTGATGACAGCAGAATCCCATCTTACTGGAGAGAAGATCAACAGATTCACCCACATCCATCAAAGCGTGGATGACCTAGTAAAGAAGGTTAGAATGATGAGGTTGCTTGGTCAGAAGACAGCAACCTGTTTCCAGCGGTGTGTTGGATTTGACGCTTTAAACGCCCTCTACATAACAACCTACAACATCGATAAGAAACACAATACAGAATATCATCAGAACTTCCTGGAATTTTTAAAACACGTTCAAAAGAATGACCTGATGTGTGTTGGTTCTATGACGGATGTGAAGGGTGATAGAAGTCTCAGACCACATCAGCAGAAAGATCCGGATTTGTATGTGCATGTTGTCGAGAGAAGAGAGGATGGGATAGTTGTAAGGGGAGCAAAAGCCCATCAGACAGGAGCTGTGAACTCCCATGAGGTGATTGTGATGCCCACAAGAGCCTTAGGACCAGAGGATAAGGAGTATGCAGTCTCCTTTGCCGTCCCTATTGATGCTGAAGGACTGATAAACATCTTCTCAAGACAGACGAATGATACTAGAAGGTTGGATGGAGACATTGACTGCGGAAATGCCAAGTATGGAATAGTTGGAGGAGAAACCCTGATGATCTTTGACGACGTTTTCGTTCCGTGGGAGAGAGTCTTTATGTGCGGGGAATATGACTTTGCAGGAGAGCTGGTTGAAACCTTTGCAACCTTCCATAGACAAAACTACGGTGGTTGCAAGGTGGGTGTTGCAGATGTTCTGATAGGTGCAACTGCCCTGCTTGCAGAATACAACGGAGTTGCGAAAGCCTCGCACATAGTTGACAAGCTTACCGAGATGATTCACCTGGCTGAAACTTGTTGGTGCTGTTCTTTGGCATGCTCATACGAGGGATACAAAACGCCTTCTGGAGCTTACGTGCCAAATCCTATGCTTGCAAACATAACCAAACTCAATGTTACAAGGTTCCCCTACGAATGGTCCAGACTTGCCCAGGACATTGCTGGAGGCTTCGTTATAACCACTCCATCAGAAAAGGACTTGAGGAATCCAGAAACAAGAAAGCTCATTGAGAAGTACATGAAAGGAGTTGAGGGTATCGCTGTTGAGGACAGGTTAAGGATGTTCAGACTTGTGGAAAATCTTTCAGTAGGTGCTCAGTTGCCAGAATCAATGCATGGTGCTGGTTCACCTCAGGCTCAAAAAATAATGATCTGGAGGAGGGGCAATGTGGAAATGAAAAAGGAGCTTGCAAAGATTATAGCTGGGATCAAGAAGGATGAACACTTTATAAAATTGACTGGAGTGGATGAGGAGGAGTTTTTCAAAAAGATGAGATGAAAGGATGATCTAATGCCATTGAAGGTGGGAATAAAGTACTGTGGAGGTTGCAATCCTACATATCACCGTGAAGATGTGGAAAAGGCTATTAGATCTGAATTTAAGAACGCAATTTTTTACTATCTCTCCGAGAAGGACTTGCATTGTCTTGAAATGCCCGGAGTTTTGGTTCTGATAAATGGATGCAAAAAAGGATGTGTTTCTTCTGTAAGGTGGGAAGAGAATTGCGAGTCAGAGAGCATTAGGATTTTTAGAATTGATGAAAAGGCGGAATTGGAAGACTTGATAAGTGAGTTGAGAGAGATTTTGACTGAAAATTCTTGTTGATTGGAAAAAATTCAGGAATGCCTTTACATTTTAAAAGCCAGTCATCCAAGTCTCTTCTTAAGCTGAGACACAAAATACCTGAGCTGACCGGGAAGCTGGATACCTGCCATTGGATTTATTATCGAAGCCATACTCCCAAGTCCCTCAACTGCAAGGATTGCCTTGATTTTTGTACCACTTTCGATATTTTCAGTAAAAAATTTCCCTTTCCACAAAAGATGCTTCCCTCTTGCCTCCCACTCTATTGGTTTTTCACTCAGAATTTTTACCTCAAGTTCCTTAGTTTGGGTTATTGCAGACATTGGTGCCCTTACATACCAGATTTTACCATCTTCAGAGGTTTTTTTAACAAATTTGAAGCATTCACCAATTGTCTTGGGATCTAGAAGGATCTTTCTAACCTCATTTTCTGGAATTTTAACAGTAAACTCCTCCTCAGCTTCCGGCATTTTTACACCTCCACAAACTCTCTTGTGAAACTGGTGAGATATTCTATCTTTTTACCAACATATATTGTGTCCTCAATTCTGAATCCTCCTACTCCTCTGACAGATAGAACTGAATGACCTATTGAGAGTGTCATCCCTTCCTCCACGACTTCTCTCAAATCTTCTGGAAATATTGTAGGAAATGGAGTCTCTTCAAAATTTAAGCCAATTCCGTGAACAAATCCTTTTACATAGTATTCTCCATAACCTTTTTCTTTTACGAATTTTTCATTTTCTTTCTCTATTTCAAGAATAGAAATCTCTCCTTTTTTGGTCTCTATCATCTCAACAACTCTTTCCTGCATTTCAAGGTAAATTTCGTGAGCTGTTTTTTGCTCTTTTTTTGCTTTCCCCAGCACAAAAACTCTTGTAATATCGGAGCAGTATCCATTGAAAACAGGACCAATATCAATCAAAACGACATCTCCAGCCCTTATACTTCTATCAGTTGCGAGTCCATGAAGCCAGAGACTTCTCTCTCCTGAATTGACAAACATTGGAAACGCAAGTCTTTCTGCCCCCTTTTTTCTCACGTAATACTCCACCTCAAGAGCAACATCTCTCTCAGACATTCCTACATCAATGACATCTAAGGCTTTTTCCATTGCCATATCTGCATGTTTTCCTGCTTTTTTCATGGATTCTAACTCATATTTGTCCTTGAACTTCCTGAGAGGAGAAATTACCGGTTTTGCATCAACAACTTCAACATGGGGATTTGCCATTCTGAACCTCTCAAGAAGAAAGGCCGGAGTGGAGAACTCCATCTCGACAGCAACAGTTGGTGAGTCCTTTTCTATAGAGTTGAGAAATCCAACAACATGTTTCAGCATCTCAGGCATGGATCGGTAGGTTTTGACTTCCATTCCTGTTTTCTTCTCGACCTCTTCTTTCTCGCCATCAAATGCGATTACAAAAGGCTCATCTTTCGCGGGAATGAGCATTCTGGGCTGTTTTCTCACATCTCCAGTAAAATATCTGTAATTCTCAAGAGAAAGGACGAGAATGGCATCAATATCATTGATCTCCATCAATTCCTGAGCCTTTTTCACCCTTTTCCTGTATAAATTTCTTGGAATCGACATCGGAATATTCACTTATTCTGCGAGTTCATATATGTTTTCCCGTTAATGTTTGGTGATTTTAGTTTCAGGAATTAAAACTATCTGAGTGGTGGTTAACCAGTCTTGGAATTTTCTTATGTTATTGCGAGATCTCAGAAGCAAACGAATTTACTGTACTTTTTAATAAATTAGAGATATCCTCGAAACATTGAACAATCCCCAACTCTTTTGAATAATTTTCCAATGGGAATGTCCTACTGTAGTATCTGGTAAACGTAGCATGCGGGTAAGTAATAACTGACAAAATATACAGCACGAGAAAGGTAGAAGTGAATTTTAGAACTCTATTGATATTTTTGAACAATCTCTCGGTTGAAATACTAACTACC
>WAJY01000131.1 GCA_015523645.1 Geoglobus sp.
AGCAAATCTCCATAAAAGTTACAAAGAGGAGGTATGGCAAAGAGGTAACGGTCATTGAAGGAATAGACAGGGGAGAGATAAATCTTGACGAGCTTGCCAAGTTTTTGAAGTCCAAACTTGCATGCGGTGGAACTGTCAAGAATGGCGTGATAGAGCTGCAGGGTAACCACGTTTCCAGAGTTAAAGATCTGCTGGTAAAGAGAGGATTCAACCCAGACAGGATCAAAATCTGAGGATGCTTTTAATTCCAGCCCATATAGCCTCTTTTATATCTATTCCGTAGTGGGTGGAGAGATACCATATCCCGTAAAATGTGCCTATCATACTTCCTATATTAGTCATCGCTGCAACAAGCAAAACTCTGAATGCCCTGTTTCTGTAAACTTCTTTAAAACTCTCTGCATTCAGCATCTCCTCTACATCCTTCTGTGTTGGTTTTCTCACAAAAAACTCCACTATTCCCGAAAACCATCCAGCGGCAAGAAATGGAGAGAGAGATGTCAGCCAGGCTATGAAGAAGGCTGAAAGTATTGAGAGGGGATGACCGCCAGCAATTCCGGCAAAAAGAGCAGCAAGTATACCGTTAGCCAGAAACCAGAACGTGAAGGCTGATATGAATCTCTCTGTTCCTGAATAGACTAGAATTGAGAAAAGGAGGAAGAGAACAGCTAAGGTAACGACTAATCCAAAAACCTTGAAAAGGCTGATTCTACCCTTCTTTGTCTCGAGCAACCCTTTTACATCTGGAATGCTCTCAGGATTCTTCATGAACTTTTCAATTCCCTCTTTGTGTCCAGCTCCAACAACTGCGACGATTTTGTTATACCTCTCAAGGGCTTTTAGCAGGTTAAAAGCCATGAAAGCATCTCTCTCATCTACCAGAATCTCAGCAGTTTTTGGAGATATTTTTCTGAACTCCTCTATGATTACATCAAGAACGTCCTTTTTTAAAAGTTCATCTACTTCAATCTCCTCGTCCTCAAAAAATCCTCTGAGCGTGTAATAAAAAAGCTTGATCTTTTCAAAGAAGCTGAGTTTTGTCCAGAGTCTTCTCATTGTTATTGCTATGTCCCTATCTATGAGAAGGACATCCGCTCCAATTTCTTTAGCCTTATCAATGGCAGAAACCATTTCCTTTCCTGGAACTATCCCCTTTTCTTTTCCAATCCTTTTCTGAAAGCTTGAGAGAATGAGCTGAAAAAGAAGTAGAGATACATTTCCCTTTCTTATAACCTCCACAAGATTTATCTCCTCTCTCTCCCCTTTCAATGCTTTAAGTCTTCTTAAGTCCAGCTCAACCGCTACAGCATCAGGCTTCTCTTCCTCTATAACCCTCACAACATCTTCAATGCTTTTTTCAGAAACGTGTGCAGTGCCAACCAGAATTATTTTCCTGCTATTTCCTTCCAAGCTTGAGCACCTCCTCAATCTCCATAAGTCTTAACAAGTCTGTCTTTGAAATTATGCCAACAATTCTGCCTTCTCTGACAACCGGTATTCTTCCCAAGCCTGTCTCGTTCATGATTCTGAAAGCCTTGATTGACGGATCATCAGGAGACAGCACAACCACATCCCTCTTCATAACATCCCCGATTCTGGTTTCTTTTCCCTTGCTAACAACATCGTGAAGTGTAACAATACCCACAAGCTTCTCATTTTCCACAACAGGATATCCAAGATGCTTGTTCTTGAAAGCGAAGGAGATGAATTCCTCGACGCTCATATCCTTGCTTACAGTCTTCACGTCTTCAGTCATTATCTCTCCAACTTTAAGCCTTTCAAGAACCGACTCTATCCTGGAGAGCTTCTCCTCTTCACTTGCCCCAAGATAGATGAAGATTGCGATGAATGTGAGCCATAGATTATATATCAAGCCAAAGATTGCCATGAATATTGCCATTCCCTTTCCTATCTCAGCAGAGATTGATGTGGCTTTTGTAAAACCAATTCTTTCAGCCATAAGTCCTCTCAAAATCCTTCCACCATCAAGCGGAAAAGCTGGCAGTAAATTGAAGATGCCGATGATCAGGTTTATTCTGTAAAAGACCTCTGAAAATTCTTTCAAAAGGAATATCTGGCTTTGGGAAGCGATGTAGAAGATTAGGGCTATGAAAAAGCTCACAGAAGGACCTGCAACAGATACCTTCACCTCATCTATCCCCTTGGGATGTTTTTCAAGAACGGAAACACCACCAAATATGAAAAGAACGATCTCCCTCACAGGATATCCCATTCTTATGCTCAAAAATGAATGTCCGAGTTCGTGGAGAAAAACCGCAATAAAAAGAGATAGAGAAGCTAGAAAAGACAGAAAAATTCCGAATTCCATGCCCTTAAAGCCATAAGGATAGCTTTGAACGTTGAAAATCCATGTTAAGAATGCAATTACAATAAAGAGGGAATAGTGAACCTTCACGTCCATTCCTGATATGCTGAAAAGCCTAATAGATGACATTAAAAAGAAAATTTCTTTTTGAGTTATTAACAATTGCTATCTACGGAAATATCCCCCTTTTTTTCATCGCCTCGACAACCCTGTTCAGTGCAACGATCATCGCAGCATCTCTCCAAAGAATGTTTCCGTATTCTTCCTTCACTTCAAACAGGCTGTGAAAAGCTCTAACAAGTATTTTCTCAAGCTCAGCATTTACTCTATCAAGATCCCAGAAGTACCTTTCAAGATCCTGAACCCATTCAAAATAGCTCACTATCACCCCTCCCGAGTTTGCAAGAATGTCCGGAACAACAAGCTCACACTTCCTGTCAAGATACTCCTCAGCCTTTGGAGTTACTGGACCGTTTGCTCCCTCTACTATCATCCTAGCCCTTATTCTTCTCATGTTCTCCTCATTTATCACATTCTCGATTGCTGCTGGTATCAGCACATCAACCTTCATCTCAAGAATCTCTTCATTTGTAATCTCACTGTCATTGAATCCAACCACACTTCCCGTTTTTCTCTTATGATTAAGAACTTCATCGGGATCGAGTCCATCATAGTCAAGAATCCCTCCTTTAGAATCAGAGACCGCAACGATCCTTGCCCCCATCTCATAAAGTGTCTTTGCTGTCCAGTATCCAACATTTCCGTATCCCTGTATCGCTATCGTGGCATCTTTCAGATCAATTCCTATTGCTCTTGCCGATTCCCTTGTTATTATTGCAACCCCTCTCCCGGTTGCAGAAGTTCTTCCTAAAGAGCCACCCAAAGAGATTGGCTTTCCAGTTACTATTCCCGGAATAGCATAGCCCTTGTAAACGCTGTATGTGTCCATCATCCAAGCCATCGTTTGCTCGTCTGTATACATATCGGGGGC
>WAJY01000132.1 GCA_015523645.1 Geoglobus sp.
GCATATTCTGAGAGCACCTCCGAAGTTTTCATAGCAAGTTTTTCTGGGCTTCTTTCAACTATTATTGCCTCATTTATCCTTATTATTTTTTCAAGGAGTCTATTTACTTTGATTATCTCTGATTTTCTTCTGCTTAATTCTCCTTTAAGATACAGTTCTCTGTAACCCAGTAAAAGTACAAGAAATACAGCAAACAGCACTACATATCTTATCCAAAAAGGTGTTTTCATTTGGGCAGTCTCTGTCCATTTTCCAATGAGTTTATAATAAATGGAGTTCTCATCTTTTTTCAAAATCTCCAAGTGATAATCTATTCTTTCAAGATATCTTTCCTTCCCTTTCGCTCCTGCAAATCTAAGTTCAACAGGAGTGAAAATTATCGGAGTCACCTTCAACCCATACTCTCTGCTGTAGAGATTTCCATAAATCCTTGATACAATACCAACATCAGCTTTTCCATCCTTTATTTCTCTAAAAACATCCTTATAATCGCCCTCCAATTCAACAAATTCGCATTCTATTCCAAATGATTTTGCAAGAACCTTAAAACTCTCGAAGTAAACGTCCTCCTTAACCCCAGCAATCGCCATCCCGTTCAGCTCAGTTACAGTCTCAATTTCATTTTTTGCAACAACAACACCCCAGTTGCTAAAGACGGTTTCATTGTTAAAGCTGAAGTACCTCTCTCTTTGGGGAGTGTATGCAACATCAGGCAAAATATCAATCTCACCTTTTTTCAATTTTTCAATAAGATCTGGAAAAGTCCCGTGGACATACTTTAAATTCCATCCCTCCTCTTTTGCAATATACTCCAGCAGTTCAACAAAAAATCCATCAGGTTTTCCGTTTTCATAAAAAACCATGGGTGGATTGTCATAAATACCAACGATCAACTCTTCAGCTATTGCTGGATAAACAAAAAGGAATGATAATAGTGTAACTGTGATTAAAATAACTTTCATCAAAATCTGGTTTAAAATCAAAATATATTAACCTTCCGAAAAGGTGCCATTCATCAGCAATCATTATTTACTGACACAATAACTACTTTGCTGTGGATATAGTGTATGGCGGGGGCAAGTATGGATTGAAAGCAGTTGAATACCTAATCAGGAATAACAGGAATTTTGTCGTAGTAGATATTGACAGCAGATGTGAGGTTATGAGAAAATTAAAACTGCCTGACTTTAAAGATGAGAATGAGTGTAACTCTTTCTTAAAAGGAGATGTAAAAGATCTTATCAAACTATTTCAGAAATTGGATCCAGAATATGTCTTTCCTACAGCACCAATCCATATAGCAGGGGCTTTTGTTGCAGAAACCCATGGTCTTGATGTTTGGTATGATGGTATCGATTACGCCCTTTCCGGAATTCCTGCAAAAATCATTCTCTCATCAGGAAAGGGAAGCATTGTTGTTAGTTACAACAGAGATCACGAGTGTCTTGAAAACTGCAGTGCTCCAGACGTGTGTCCTGTTACAAAAATTAAAAAACCTGCCCCGATGTATGATTTGCTCAGATTTGCAGTTCCTGATGGATTTATTATAGAAAGCATTTATTTAAAACCGGGACTGGGAGCGATAAAAGGTCAAGATTTGAAAAATCTGATCGAATGGGCTGAAAAAAAGGATAAGGTGATTGTTGGAACAGCATGCAGATGTCATGGTGTCTTAAGCTCTTTCAGGAGGGTTTGAGATGAAAATTGCAACATTCAATGTGAATTCAGTTAGAGCGAGATTGCATATAATTATTCCCTGGTTAAAGGTGAACAAACCGGATATTTTATGCATGCAGGAGACGAAGGTTGATAACAGAAATTTTCCGGAAAATGAGTTCTCAAGGATAGGATATCAGGTTTATTTCTCAGGAGTTAAGGGAAGAAACGGTGTTGCGATTGCAACAAAAATTGAGCCAGATGAAGTTATTATTGGGATTGAAGGGAGCGAGGCAGACAGGGTGATTTCCGCGAGATTTGATGAGATCGGTATTATTAACGTTTACATCCCCCAAGGACAGAGTATTGATTCCGAGAAATACAGATACAAGCTTGAATTCCTCGAAAAATTCAGAGAATATCTCAAAAAAGAGGTTAATCTCAATGATCTGTGGGCTGTTTGTGGGGATATGAACGTTGCTCCTGAAGATATTGATGTTCACAGTCCTGAAAAACTCAGGAATCACGTCTGCTTTCACATTGATGCAAGAAATGCTTACAGAAAAATCCTTGATCTTGGCTTCATTGATCTGCTGAGAAAATTCCACCCAGATGAGAGAATTTACTCATTCTACGATTACAGGGTTAAGAATGCCATAGAAAGGGGACTGGGATGGAGGGTTGATGCCATTCTTGTGACGCCAAAATTTGCAGATAAAGCCGTGAAATGCTATGCAGATCTGAAACCAAGATTGATGGAGAAGCCAAGTGATCATCTGCCTTTGGTTGCGGAGTTTCAAATATAAAGTTACTAGATTTGAGTGTTCTACACTTCATTCCGACTTTACTGCCAGACATTCGCATCTACCCAGATTTCAGAAAATGCTCGTCCCGCAAAGATGTATCATTGCTATACCAACCTTTTCCTCCTCAAATTTCTTCTACACTTTTGAGATAAATGATGAGATCCCAGAGATCGCCTATTACTTCATTAAAAAATACAACATGCCTTAATAATGCTATTAATTCCTTATCATCTATATATTTCGCAAAATCGAATTCCTCATCTCATTTGATGGAAACTCTGAAAGTGCTTGAAAAGTGAAGAGATCGAACAGTCAAGCCGTTCTGCTTGTTACCCACAACCACTTCAAAACCCTATTAGTTTTAGAGATTTCTGCAAAAAGTCAAGTGTAAAAATTTTAATATATTATGAGTTATAGGAGTGTGTGGTGGGCTAAATGATAGGAGAAATCTCATCCGTTCTCGGACTTAAAGTTTACACTGATGAGGGAAGATATGTAGGAAAGATTGCAGATCTCTCCATAGACGTTGATGGAAGACAGGTAAAGGGATTGGCAATCGTGGATGTGAATAGACTCCTCATTGAAACAAGGGCAAGCGGTGTCATAGTTCCATACAGGCTTGTGAAGGCTGTTGGTGACATCGTCATAATAAAAGACGTGTTTAAGAAGATTGAGAAGAAGAAGGAGCAGAGTGAGGAACATTAAAGATCTCAATTTCCACCTCTTTATATCCTTTCTCATCTGCTAGAAACGCTTTCACATCATTTTCTGAAATTATAATCCACACTCCCGGAAAATTCTCCATTCCATTCACGTCTTTTGCCGATGGTCTTGCCATCCAGAATGGATGGGTATGCCAGACCCCCAAAACTTCCAAGCTTTTTTCATCAGCATATTCAAAAATTCTGAGTGTCTCAAGCGGTGAGAGCTCAAATTCCACCTGAGATTTTCTTGTATTTTCAACCTCAAAAGCCTCAAAAATTCTTATCTCTTCATCAGTTTCTCCTACAAGCAAACCGCATCTCTCAACACTCCCAATATTTCTTCTTACACTCTCAAAAAATATCATGACCTCCCTGCTAATTTTGACAACCCTTTTCATAATCTCTGTAAATCCATGGGGATATAATTCTTTACTCATATCCCCAGGTTTAGGTGAGGCAGTTTTCCAAAAACAATGAAAAGCAGAGAAACCAGAATGGGTTGGTGGATCAGATAAACTAAGAGTGTGTGCCTTCCAATCAGACAAATTCCTCTGACAAGAAAGAAAGAGGGATTTCTCAACTTAACTCTCCTTTCACCATGCGGGTAGAGAATAGAACCGACTGTCAGCCCAATCAGGAATATGCCAAACCAGGGAAATATTGGAAAGTAATCTAATGTAAAGAAGTTTTCCGGGGTTATTCCAAGTGGAAGAAGAATTAGGGTTTCTGATTTTATTTTTTGTACAAATTCAGATCCAAACAAAAAAAACAAAGCAAAGAATATGTTCTTTTCCTTAAACCTGTAAAATGGCAGTGATAGAAGAGACGCTAACCCCAAGAAATGGAGAACCCCGAAGTAAATAGTTCCTTTCTCTAGTAATGCGAAAGTAACAAAGGTTATGACAACTCCCAATCCAAAAAGCCTCACAAATCTGTAGAGATACTTTTCAAGTGAGTGAGATTTAAAATGAGATATCCAAAGAGAGACTCCAGAGATCGAAACAAAAAGACTTGCGGTCAGTCTGGCAAAATACCACCAGAATCTTTCATAGGCAGTGAAACCGAGAAAAAATTGCAAATCTGTTACCAAATTGGACAAAATCATCATAATCAATGCCACTCCTCTGACAAAATCTATCTCCCAGTATCTTTTTTTAGGAGACTTAGGCATCATTCTTTAAAGTTTTTTCAGATGGCTATAAAAAATCAGTGAATTATTTTGATTTGGAAAGTTGAGAGCATGGAAAGTAGATTGATTTGGGAGAACTATATTTACCCATTTTCCTGCAAAGAGTTTTGAATGGTGACTCGCTCAAAGGAAATCCTTAAATAGTAACTGTTGTAAGAGCCTTCAAATGTATGAACAAATATGATGTGATCATAGTAGGTGCAGGTCCTGGTGGTCTTTTTTCTGCTTACAAGCTATCAGGAAAGCTCAAAGTTGCGGTATTTGAGATGGGGAGGGAGATTGGTAGAAGAAAGTGCCCGATGGATCTTGCTGAAAGCTACTGCACAAAGTGCGACCCGTGCAATGTAACATCAGGCGTCGGTGGTGCTGGTGGTCTATCTGATGGGAAGCTTAACTATGTCCATCCTGAATTTCCAGAGAGCTTTACTGTAGGTGGGGATTTTCTTGGATTGGTAGAGGAAAATTACCTTGTTGAGAAAATGTCAGAAGTGGACAGAATATTTTTAGAGCATGGCGCTCCAGATGAGCTTTACGGAGATAACGTCAAAGAGCTTCTGAGCTTAATTAGAAAGGCTAATTCTGCTGGAATTGAGTTTGTCCCTTTAAGGCAGAGGCATGTTGGGAGTGATGAGCTTCCGAATGTTATAGGGAGCATACAGAATTACTTGTCAGGAAATGGAATTGAAATGTTCACAAATACAACTGTTGTTGACATAAACCCATCAGAGAAGAAGATAATAACGGAAAAAGGTGAGGAATACTACTATGATTACTTGATAATCGGTGTGGGAAGAGGAGGATCGGAATGGCTCGAAAAATGGGTGAGAAAGTATGGCTTTGCTGTTAGCAAGGAAGATAAGGCAATAGACGTTGGAGTCAGAGTTGAGGTTCCGGCAAGCATAATGGATGAGATAACATCAATAGTCTACGATCCCAAGTTGAGAATAACAACAAAGAAGCATGATGATTACATGAGAACATTCTGCACGTGCCCTAGGGGATGGGTGATAAGGGAAGACTACGGAGAGTTTAGCCTTGTTAACGGGCACAGCAAGGCAAAGGAGAAAACAAACAACAGCAACTTCGCTTTACTTGGGCATTATGTTTTCACAGAACCATTTGATATGCCAAACGACTGGGGTAGAGACTTGGCAAAGATAACAACAAAGCTTGGCGGAGGAAATCCGCTAGTTCAAAGGCTCAAGGATTTGAGGCTTGGGAGAAGAAGCACAGAGGTGAGGATAAAAAACAACAGACTTGTAAATCCAACGCTTAAAACAGCTGTGCCTGGAGACATAAGCCTCGCATATCCGGGAAGGGTTGTTGATGATATAATTGATGCTTTGGAGCAACTCGACAAGGTCATTCCGGGAGTTGCTGATGATTCTACTTTGCTCTATGCCCCTGAAATAAAGTTCTATTCTCTAAAACTTGATATAAGCCCCGAAATGGAGACGAACATCCAAGGAATCTATGCAATTGGAGATGGAGCTGGAATCAGCAGAGGAATAGTGGGTGCAGCAGTAACAGGCTTGATAGCGGCTGAGAGCATACTCAGGAGGGTGGGTAAATGATCAGCGAGGCAAGAAAAATTGCCGAGAGCTATGACAACATTGCAGTTGGAATCTTTGGTTCTCACTCTGCAAAGGAGACGGGAATGGCTGCAAAGGCGTTCGGGCTGAAAACTGTTGTTGTGGTTCAGAAGGGTAGAGAAAAGCTTTATACGAAATATAACCGTCACCTGTTTGATGAGGTTATTCTGCTGGACAGCTTCAAAGATATGATCAATGAAGAGGTTCAGGAAACTCTCATTGAGATGAACACAGTTTTCATTCCCAACAGGAGCTTTGCTGTCTATGTTGGGTATGATGCAATAGAAAAAAATTTCAGAGTGCCAATATATGGAAACAGATTTCTTCTGAGAGCTGAAGAAAGAAATTACGAGAGAGGACAGTATTATCTGCTGGAAAAGGCTGGCTTGAGATACCCCAAGGAGTTCAAGAGCCCTGAGGAGATAGACAGGCTTGTCGTTGTCAAAGTTCAGCAGGCTAAGAACCCGCTTGAAAGGGCATTTTTCTATGCGAATTCTCCTGAGGATTACTACAGGCAGGCTGAAAGACTATTGAAAGAAGGTGTTATAAATGAAGAAGGGCTTGAAAAGGCGAGAATTGAGGAGTACGTTCTTGGAGCCAGATTCAATGCAAATTTCCACAGCTACGCCTTGAAGGATGTTTTTGGCAATTTCGATTTTGTTGGTTTTTCAGACAGAAGACAGGTGAATCTGCAGGGATTTCTCAATCTTCCAGCAAAGGATCAGCTGAAGATAGAGGTTCCGGTTAAAAACGAGGAGATCGGACATTTTGGAGTCACAATGAGGGAGAGCAAGCAGGAGATGATCTACGAGGCAGGTGAGAGGTTTATAGAGGTGTGCATGAAGGAGTATCCTCCGGGCATAATCGGCATGTTCGGTTTGCAAGGAGCGATAGCCTACTCCCCAGAAGATGATACAAAACTTGAGTTCGTGATCTTTGATGTTTCCATGAGAGTGCCCGGGGATCCTGCAATAGGACCGACCTCTCCAGAAATGAGAAGCCTAAGCCTGAAGCATGGAATTAAAATTGAAGATCCCCTCGATCTGACGATGATGGAGCTTAAGAAGGCAAGGGAGAGCGATAGACTTCAGGAGGTTGTCACATAAACCTACACCCTCTTTCTGGCCTGATACATCAGCAGGATGAATGATACCGTCACCAAAGTAATGCCAATGTAAAATGCTGTTTCAGGAGGAATTATGGCAGCTCCAGCTTTTTTCAAAGCCACGGTCAC
>WAJY01000133.1 GCA_015523645.1 Geoglobus sp.
ATGTGGTTTCCAAGCATCTTCATATTTATGCACTGATTGTCCATTCCGCTTCTGCAGTAGTAGCATTTCCCGCATGTGGACAATACTGGTAACAGCACCTCATCTCCTTCTGAAAAGTCATCCACATTCCTTCCAACTTCAGCCACCTTTCCAGACACCTCATGTCCAAGTATCAGAGGTGGTTTTTTAACTGTTGGAATTCCTTCAATGTAGTGCAAATCTGTTGAACACACACCACACCCATCAACTCTAACAAGCAAGTCCTCCTCACCAATTTTAGGGGTTTCGACATCCTCTACCCTTAGCGGTTCATGGGGTTTGTAGAATACTGCAGCCTTCATTCACAACACCTCGTGTTTTTTAAAATCTGAGATAGCTATATAAGACTTTTGAAGAAAAGCTTGCAGAGAAAATTAACTATCTCTTTATTCCCGAAGCTATAACCACAAGCTTTTTCCAGAAAGAATAAGGACCGGTTTCGATGTATCTTATGTCTTTAAGCCCAGCCTTCTCCATCCAGAGGATCATTTGCTGGGTAGAAGGAAAGAGCATCATCATACTTGCAAAGGCTCTTGCAATTGCGTTTTCAGGCTTTCTTGGAGCAAGAATCACAACCCTACCACCCTTTTTTGTAACCCTTACCATTTCCCGAATACCTTTCAGTGGATTTGGCCAGTATTCTATGCTTCCAGCAGAAATGGTTGCATCAAAACTCTCATCCTTGAATGGAAGATTTTCCGCATCTCCCCTGATAAATTCAACATCAGGAAACTTTCTGACAGCCTTTACCATCTGTTCAGGAGTTATGTCAACTGCAACCAACTTCCCAGCCCTTGAGACTATTTCCTCTGTTGTATATCCCGTTCCGCAGCCAACCTCAAGAACAACATCTCTCAATGAAATTTTTGCCATATCAACAACAGCTTTTCTCATCTCAATTGAATAGAAAATTGGGTTGATGAGATCGTAGAACTTGGAAAAATACCTGTAAAAAATTCTTGCCCTCTTTTTGTCGTCAAGAAGCCCCATGATTCATCTTACTGACCCTGATTCTTAAAGTATTCCTCTAACGGAATTTTTCCGTGCTTCACAACCTTCATGTTTATCTGCACGATATCCCTTGTTATAACCCTGCCCCTCACCATCTTTTTCTTCCTCACTCCCTTTTCCCTGGGTTTATAACCAACTCCTCCAGAGAGCAGGATCCTCCTTCTTACAGATCCCGGTATGTCCGGTCTTATTGGAAAGCCATCCTTATCGCTACCCCCTGTTATCTGGAGTTCATAGTCTGGAGGTAGTTCTACTATCGTGCCATTTATAAGCTCTCCAACCTCCTTGCCTATCAGCTTGTTTGCATGTGCCCCTGTTACAACTCTTTGATAGGCTTTTCCAGTTTTCGGGTCTGATATCACAACCTTAAACTCCATATTTCATCACCTCACCTTCCCCAGAAGGGGTTTTCCCTCCTTTTAATTTCAAGAAACTCAACAAATGCCCTTTTGGCTTCCTCACTTAAAGCATCCATCAGCTCCTTTTCGATAACCCTGGCATGCTTTTCTGGAACATCCACATAAAGAATCTCATTTCCCTCAATCTGCCTACCTACTGTAACTCCATCTATTGCTATAGCCAACTCCTCACCTTCCCTAGCAATTCCTATATTCTCCCCAGACTTCTGCATGCTTCTAATAAAACCAACCTGAGTTCCATCTGGCTTTATAAGCCTCTCATCCTTCTTTATTTCTCCAGCCAAAACCTTAACACCTATGACAGCGGGCTTGCTCCTTCTGAATATGAAGTCCTTCAAAAGCTGAATTTTTCCTGGCATTATTATCGACTCTATCCTTTGCCTCTCTCTCAGTCTCTTTTCCTCATCTCTCCACTGGATGAATGCATCGATAAGGCTGTAGATTATTTTGTCTGTGAAAACTTTAACATCATACTTTGATATCTCCTCCTCCACACCTGATAGAGTTTTTACATTGAAGCCCACTATCACCCTGTTCAGCTCATCCTTGTTGGCATAAGCCTCAACAACGTCTTTTTTTGTTATGTCTCCAACATCAGCCTTTTTTATCGGAATTCCAAGTTCCCTGAACTCGTTTATTAAAGCTTCCAGAGATCCAAGTGTATCTGTCTTCAGTATTATTCCTTCTTCATCTGTTTTTATTGCTATTTCCATGTATTCTTTCTTGATTCTCTCTTCAAATCTCTTCACATCCTCCTTGCTCTCCACAGCTTCAAATTCACTTCCAGCAAGAACACCCTCTATGTCTGGGGCTGATATCTTGACACCGGCAGCGGCAGTAACCTCTTTAACGCTTTTGAATTTGCTCTCAAGTCTCATCTCCTTTACCGGGTTTGGTTTGTATATTGCTCGGACATGTGTAAGAATTACTCCATCCATTCCTCCAATGGCTATTTTATCTCCAACCTTCAGAGTTCCATCGTAGAGTATCGCATCGAATGTGAGTCCCAAGCCTCTCTCTTCCTTAACCTCAAGAACTGTTCCCCTTGCCTTTCCTTCTACATGCAAGCGAAGAGAACTCTCCAAATATCTCTGAGCCAGTCCTACAAGCAGCATGAGTAACTCCGGAATCCCCTCTCCTTTCAAGGCTGAAATTGGCACTATTGCAACATTCCTAGTGAAGTCCCTTATTCTGTCAAATCTCTCTGCTGAAAATCCTCTCTCGTAGAGCTCACCTATTAGCTCATAAATCTTGTTGTCGAGTCTTTTTCTTACAACATCCTCCTGCTGTGAGTAGCTTTTTGTAAATGGGGCATCTTCTATGCTCTGCCAGCCAGGTATCTTGTCTATCTTATTTGCTGCAATGATGAAGGGAGTTTTGAATGTTTTGAGAATCATTAGAGCCTCCTCTGTCTGTGGTTTGAATCCTTCATTCACGTCAATTATCAGTATGGCTAGGTCAGCAAGGGCACCTCCTCTCCTTCTAAGATTTGTAAATGCTTTATGCCCTGGAGTGTCGATGAAAAGAAGACCTGGAATAAAGACCTTTACATTCCATATCTCCTTGCATATCTCCTTTATCACAGGAAGAGGCACTTCTGTTGCTCCAATGTGCTGAGTAATACCTCCAGCCTCCCTAGCTGTAACATTGGTTTTTCTTATCCTGTCAAGTAGTGTTGTTTTTCCGTGATCAACGTGTCCCAGGACTGCTACAATCGGAGTTCTTAGGGCTTTCATTTCTCATAAACCCAGTCTTCATCAGCTTTTCTGTAGTCTATTATCTCTTCATCACTAAAAAATAGTTCAACCTCTCTTCTTGCCGATTCTGGCGAGTCTGATGCATGAACAATGTTCCTCCCAACATCCATCCCGTAGTCTCCCCTTATAGTGCCTGGATCCGCTTCGACGGGATTTGTCTTTCCAACCAAAGTCCTCACAACGCTGATTGCATTTTTACCCTCAACAACCATAGCCACAACTGGTCCTGAGGTTATGTAGGCTAGGAGAGATTCAAAGAATGGCTTTTCTCTATGTTCAGCATAATGCTTTTCGCCAAGCTCTCTTGAGATCCACAGCATTTTCATTCCGACAATCTTCAAACCCTTCCTTTCAAGCCTGGATATAACCTCCCCTATGAGACCCCTCTGAACGCCGTCTGGTTTTACCATTACAAATGTTCTTTCCATCACTCACTGCCCCCTAGCATAGAATTTCGTCCACTTGAGCTTTCTTGGATTTCTTTTAAGGACAACCATGTTCTTTTCGCACTTTCTGGAGCAAAAATGAAGGATCTTCCCATCCCTCCTCACAAGTATCTTGCCCGTTCCCGGCTCTATTTCTTTACCGCAGAATGAACACGTTCTCTTCTCTATAGCCATTGAATCACCTCACAGCAAGTTTCTTTGCCTCTCTTGCAGTCTCCTTGATCATGAGCACATCTCCAACCCTGACAGGACCAAAAACGTTTCTTGTGATTATCCTACCCTTGTTCTCCCCTCCAAGAATTCTCACCTTTACTTGCGTAGCCTCGCCATGCATTCCTGTTCTTCCAACAATCTCTACAACCTCAGCTGGTTGGATGTCTTCTTCCTCAGCCATGACAGATCACCTAATCTACTTTTTCAACCCGTTGACCTTTGATACAACATCTTCAAGTTCTTTCTTTGCCTCTCCCTCATTCAGTATTGCAGCTGCGGCGCATGAAACCTGAATTCCTGCAGCCTGTCCAAGTTCTTCCTTGCTCTTCACATAAACGTATGGTATGTTTTTCTCCTCACAGAGAAGCGGGAGATGTGCAACTATCTCAGGAGGATCAACGTTCATGGCTATGTAAACGAGTTTTGCCAAGCCTCTCTCCACTGACTTAGTAGTCTCATTTGTTCCCTTCTTTATCTTTCCTGTTTCCCTTGCCTTCTGAAGCAATATCAGGGCTTCGTTCTGCAAATCCTCAGGAACATCAAATCTGACATATACCATTTCAAGCCACCTCCTTCACATTCTGCTCATCATTCATCGGCTCTCAGCCTTTTACCGAATGATTTTAAATCTTTCTGCATTTCAGTGTGTGGGTTTATAAAGACTTTGGACAATCTGGCTTGATAGCCATGTTTCGCAAGAGGTGATGGGTATTTCCATGAAAAAAGATTACAAAACTGTCAGGGATGAGAAGAAAAGGATTAGAAAGCTGATATGGGACAGGATGGTTGAGAGAGGTGTGGCAAAATTTCCTCTACCACCTCACAACAGGATACCGAACTTCGAAAATTCAAGGAAATGTTCCTTTCATCTTGAAAGACTGAAGGAGTGGAGGGAGGCTGAGGTTGTGAAGGTAAATCCAGACAGTCCGCAGAAAAGCATAAGGATTAAGGCTTTGAAGGATGGAAAAACTCTAGTGGTGCCAACTCCAAGGCTAAGAGAGGGTTTCTTGATGATAGAGCCGGAAAATGTTAAGCCGTCTCTATTTTCAGAGGCTGTAACTATAAGAGGCTCATTTAAGTTCGGAAAAAGACTTGGAAGTGTTAGGGAGCTTGAGAAAATTGGTAGAATAGATTTTATAGTTG
>WAJY01000134.1 GCA_015523645.1 Geoglobus sp.
CAAGACCGTTATATATTCTTTTTTTCAGGGCAAGGAGAGAGATGAAGATGGCAATCATCAGCCCTGTTACCGCAAGAAGATCCTCAACCCACTGTGGTGCTGGCGGTAAGTAGAACCAGATGCTGTATGTTGAGTAGGCAATCGCATAGGCAACAACGGCAACAGCAACACCTTTCCAGAGCTTTTTTGTTCTTCTGGAGTCAAAATAAATGACAGCAAGAGCACAGAAAAACATGTAATAAATTGGACTGAACACGTCTTCATAGATGTCCATGAGCTGGTAGAGGTTCAATTAATCACCTCCGCAACTTCAAGATCAAAGAAGTCTTTCAAAGACTTCTGGTCGAGGTAGGGTTTTATTCTCTTTTCAGCTATCTTGCAGTATTCTTTGCTTAATTCAATACCAATAAACCTATATCCCATCTGAAGCGCAACAATGGCTGTAGTTCCACTTCCAAGGAACGGATCAAGAACAATTCCAGACTCATGGCTTGAGTTACAGTTACAAGAAGGTCTCAATCCACTTATAATTTTGCCAGTCTTTAAAGAATTTAATATTCTCCTCTTGACATCTGAAGGATTTTGGGCATTTGCAGTTTCATAATCTTTGATGGCTTTGCCGCGATAATCTCCATTCTTACTAGCACCGTATTTGGTAAGATCTACTTGTAGGTCAACTTCATTATAGAAGATATCATAAGGCATACCACACTTGCTACAAACCTTTTCAGGACAGCCAATTTCAAGCAAGAACCTCACAAGATTTGTTGGAAAGACAGCGAAATGTGATTCTGAGAACGGCTCTGTGTTAATCAAAACAACGTCAGGAGCTATTGCACCTAGAGGAGAAACTTCTGGAAGACCTTTTTCACGCATCTCGTCACGAATTCTGGATAGGTTTTCTGCAAATGAGATATCTGATTGTCCATCATACTTCCTTCTTTGTGTCCTTGCTCTTGGAGATCCATATTTTTCGGCGTCTTCACCAATTCCATTAAACTTTCCATTGTATTTTGAGGTGTTTTGCATAAATCTACCTGTAACAATTCCAGCACATCCATACTTTTCAACACCTCCACTTATAAGAGACTGATAGTACTTGTTCTTTGAGGTTATAGGAAGTCCTGTTCGCTCAACAAGCCTCCTACTTCTTTCCATACGCTCAACAGTCTCTTCTTTTACAGGTTTTCTTAACTGGTTGTAGTAATATTTTGGAGATTTGGTAAAGTGGTATATGAATTCAAAAGCATGCATTTGACGATCTTTTGCGCTTTCGGGCATCGCATTCCCTATTGTTTCCATTTCTTTATAGATTAGGATTTTTTTAGTCCATATAATTTTCTGTCTCAGCGTAAATCCAAGCTCATAAACCATCTTTATAGCAAAAAGCTCAGGTATAAGGCATAGTGACTTTCTTGGGGCGCCATCATACTCCCATTCTCCTTCCTTATGCTTTAAACCACCACAGCTTTTCCACCCCTGAGACCTTGCAAAGGTGTCATCAATATTTACAAACAGATTCCCATTAGGTTTTAATACTCTCTTAACCTCTCTAAAGATCTCAATCAAATGGTCAACAAACATTTCAGGTGTAGGCTCAAGTCCAAGCTGCCCAAACCATGCTGAGCACTTCCTGCAGAACATTCCGTGCTCTGGTTTGTCTGTATGGGCTGAAGCATATTTTGGATCTGTATATTCTTCAGCACCAAGTTTTGTAGGTGGAGGAGGGGATTCGACCCACTCATGCTCACAGTTTTTATCTCCACCCCATATTTTGTTTGTATCTTTTGAGTACTCTCTCTGAGCCCAGTAGGGAGGAGATGTAATGACACAATCTATAGAGTTGTCAGGTAGTTTTCTAAGCACCTCTAGAGCATCACCATGCACTATCTTGTTAACAGGTAGACTCCCTTTCTTTAAAGAACTTCCATCCACTATATACCCCATAAAACCACCTAAATTTTCAAAGAATTAAAAATTCCCCTACTTACCCCATACACAACAACACCGGCAATAGAACCAAATATCAGGGCTGATGCAAGAGCAGACTGGGTTGGGAGGGGGGCAAAGCCGAAAACGTTTTTGTAATCAACATCTTCAGGAGGAGCATCAATTACAGGAATTATATTGTATTTTTCAAAGTTTGAAGGAGGTTCTGTAAAGAGAGGGGTATGCCAGAGATGTCTGAAAACTATTACCGGCTTGTCTCCCTCTTTTGGAAAGGAGTAGGCAACCCTCCATGAATAGTGAATTCTGGATGCGATTGCTGTCACGTTGTCATTCTTGATCAGGAGAATTACAGGCTCCCAGTCATCCCTTTGATCAGGTCC
>WAJY01000135.1 GCA_015523645.1 Geoglobus sp.
TCCTCATCTGGATACATCTGGATTGCATTTGCAGGGCATATGTGTGCACATCTAAAACAGCTTATGCACTTACCTCTCTCAAAGATAATTATTCCCCTGAAGTTATCGGGAAGCTTTCTTCTCTCCCTAGGATAATGAATTGTTATTGTTCCGGGCTTAACAACCTGCTTTGCAACCTCAGCTATGGCATTAAAATGACCTATGGCACTTCTGATTATGTTTTTCTCTGGAGATTTTACAACCCTAACCATGCCAACCACCCCGCAGATAAGAGGAGAGATGCAAAGGAAAGAGTAATCAAGACGCTCCAGCTCATCTTTAGAGTTTGATCCAGCCTGTATCTTGCATATATAGATCGAGCTAGAGCCACAACACACATAAAGATGACAGCCTTTATGAATATCCAAAGAACTGGGGCGAGATCCCCAAGCAAAGGTATCTCTGGTCCTTTCCATCCCCCAAAAAACAGTATTACTGAGAGAAGAGAAAGCAGGTACAGCTTCTCATATGGAAGGGACATCACCAACCCGAAAACGATGCCAGAGTATTCCACATAAGGACCGAATGCCACCTCCTGATCAGCCTCTGGAATGTCAAATGGAAGCCTTGAAGTTGCGATCAGTATTGAGATGAAAATCGCGAGAAAAGCCAAAGGATTGAGAAGAATGCCGGGTATGCTCTGCCTTTCTACAATTTCAAATGGATCTGCAGTTTGATAGAGAAGTATCATTGCAAGGAAGGCTATGAGCAGAGGAATCTCGTAGGCGAAATACATGAATGCTTCTCTAACACTTCCAATGAACGCAAACTTGTTGTTTGATGCCCACCCCATGCCGATTATGAAAACAGGAATGAGGGATATTAATGCAAGGGCTATTGGAATTGCATAAACACTCCTAATTCCCCAAACACTTCCAGCAGGTATGAATAGGAGCGGCAGAAGAACTGGCAGGAAGGATATGAGAGGAAACTGGAGGAAATAGAATCCGTGGGCATCCCTGTGGACTATTACCTCCTGAAACAGGTATCTCATGCCATCAGCCAGAGCCTGAATTACCCCACCTGTTCTCCTTGAAACTTCCTTTGGACCAACTCTCCACTGAACCCTTGCAGTTATCTTCCTTTCAAAGTATATCATGAAAAGCAACACCAAAGTTAAGCCGAGTAGACCGGGAAGAATTAGAACATGAAATATCGGCTTCCAGAGAACAAATGCAACGATCACATTTACAGCAGGTATTTTCATTAGCATTTTAATCAGCGGATCGATAAGAGGTATGCTTACCATGTTTGATGTCAAAGTCTCAAGGATCTTTTCAACCAGAACAAAAAGGGCACTCTCAGCCATTTTCCTCACCTGTCAGCTTCTGGTGGAAAGTATCCAAAGCTTCCGTATATTGCTTGGAGGTCTGCAAGTCTGTAGCCCTTGCATGCTTCCATGAAACCCTTCAGATACATCCACCCTGGCGTGACAAATCTGAGCCTGTATGGCGTTGTTGATTCTCCGTCGCTCACAATTGTGTAAAGGAGCGTTCCCCTTGCAGCCTCTGTCAGGGTTGTGTATTCCCCTTCTGGAAGAACCATGTCTGCGTAACTTTCGAAGAAGCTCCCCCTGATGTCTCTTTTGTTGAAGGCTATTATGTCATCACTCAAAACATTGCCGTCTGGCATGTTGTCAACAAGCTGTCTGATCATAGAGATGCTCTGTGCAACCTCCTCAACTCTGACGAGAAATCTCGTGTATCCATCTCCCTCATAGCCCACTACAATATCCCAGTCTATATCGCTATAAGCCTCGTATGGCTCAACCTTCCTGACATCATACTCAACCCCTGAAGCTCTGAGAAACGGACCAACAACCCCATATCTCACAGCATCTTCTCTTGAGAGCACACCAACCTCTTTTAGTCTTGCAATGGTAGTAGGATTTTTAATAAAAACCCTTTCAAACTTCTTTATTCTGTTTTCAAGTGCATAGGTCATCTTTTTAGCCATTTCAAGCGTTTTTGAGTCAACATCCCTTCTAACTCCACCTGGAACTATGAAAGATCCTGTAATTCTCGTTCCAGTTATTCTTGTGAATATCTCAACTATGTATTCTCTCATTGCAAATGGCCACATGAATCCTGTGGTATGCCCAATGAAGACAGCAAGTATGCCGGCATCGTACAAGTGAGTCCCGATTCTTCCCAGTTCAGCTAGGAGGGTTCTGATGTATTTTGCCCTCTCTGGAACCTCAATATCTAGGGCATCCTCAATTGCCCTAACATAACCGAGGTTGTAGTTTCCGAAGTCTATAATTGAGGGTCTTTCAAGAAGGGGAATGTTCTGTATGTAGAGTCTGTTCTCAGCCAGCTTCTCCATCGATCTATGGACATATCCGGGATCTGGAATTACCTCTACAATAAAGTCCCCCTTCACCCTAACAATCAGCCTCATGTGTCCGCTCCCACCATGCTGTGGACCAACAAACACAACAAAATCATCGCTCTTGTATGCATCCTCAAGAAATTCCTTTGGCAGAGGCAAGAAGTATGACTCGTATTCCTTTGGCGGTGAAACAGGAAGATCCAAAACGTATTCCTCCATTTCTATACACCTCCAACATAAACATCCTGAGGAATTTTGAAGTCCTTTCTCAATGGATTTTTCGGGGTGTCTGGAGCAATAAGGAAGTTTCTTCCCATCCCAGGATTGCCATCGAACCAAACACCGAAGAGATCATGCAACTCCCTTTCAAGATAGTCAGCTGACTGCCAGACTTCAATCATGCTGGGAAAGTGTGCATCCACTCTGTCAATTTCCGAGATCAATGTGAGGAGCAGACTTACATACCTCTCATTCAGATAGCTTGAAACCACATACTCAACAATGAACTTTCCTTCGTGGGGGACATCCACGATGTTTACAGACTTTACGTGATCAAAACCCGACTCCTTTAGCCTCAAACCTGCATCAAAGAAGTTCTCAACACCGATTCTGACTGATATTCTGTTTTTACCTGTTATTTTCACACTCTCAGCCAAATCTCCCAAAATCTCCTCGATCTCCCTTCTTATTTCCTCACCATCCTCCCACTTCTCAACTCTTTCCACATCAACAATTACCGATGGGTTTTTGGCTATATACTTCGGAGACGGCGGAACTCTCTTTGGTCTCTTCCTCTTCTTCACCTCACCTGAAGGCTTGGAAGATTGGAATGAAATTGTGTTCTTTCCAACTCCTGTTGTTATCTCATCCTGCAATGCTCTGAAACATCTTAAAAGTGATTCAGGAGTTGGCGGACAGCCAGGAGCAAAGTACTTTACAGGAACAACCTCATAGGGCTTAACCATGTGGTATCCGTTCCAGAAAAGTCCACCCTTTATTCCGCAAACACCCATAACAATCACGAATTTCGGATCTGGCATTTGCTCGTATGTTATTTTAAGAATTCTAGCCATCTTTCTTGTTATCGCTCCCTCAACAACAATGCAGTTTGTTTGTCTAGCCATTCCGAAGTTAAGAACTCCGAGCCTCTCTCCATCATAACCGCTTGCAAAAGCATGGGCAAGCTCAACACCACAGCATGCTGTGACTAGATGTGTTGGCCATATGCTCCACTTGGTACCCCACCTCTTTATTAATGATAGCATTCCTTGATGAAGGAATTCCACCATCTCATCCATAAACATCCCTCCTGTCTGCAGATTTGTATGCCACATCGTAACTGAAATACAGAGCTGGAATTAGAGATAAGAAAGCAATTACCAGAAATTTGATAAAATTCAGGCTTGGAAAGACTGAAAGGAGAAGAAGCAAAACGATTATTGGCTCAAAAGCCATGAAAAGTACCATGAAGCCAAAATACTGCATCGGAAGTGTGTACTTTGGGTATCCAACTGAGATGTTGCCGGATTCCCATCTCTGGTATTTCAAGTCATTGGGATTTCTCTTTGGAAGTACCTTTGAGATCGCATAAATTGCAAGATCTGTCAGAACGCTTACAAGGATTACAAATCCTACAACTATAACCTCATTCATCTCAAACACCTCCAATCACCAGATACTTCATAAGTATTCTGCTTGACTCAACAATCCAGTTTGGCGGAACAATCGTTATGAGCATGATGACAGCCGAGACTGTTATGAGATAGCCTGCAAGCTTTCTGAAGGCTAGCTTACCCTCAAACAGTCTCACCAACCTGATGTAATAAGGAACAGACATGGCTGAATTGATAACAAGGAATACGGCTATCCAAATCAAGTTTGAATACACCAGTGAGGCTAAAATGTAAAGCTTACTCCAGAACCCCATGAGAGGAGGCAGTCCGATGAATGACAACGCTAGAATGTAGCTCTCAATCCTTGGCATAGCATCTTCTTTAAGTCCCAAAAAGAATCCAATTTTGCCAAAAGAGTTTGTCAAAAGCTGCAGCATTGCTCCAGCAAATGCAAGGTATATGAACTCGGGCTTGTAGATGACTGCAAGTGGTGCCAGTATATAGCCCATGTTTGCAACAGTCGAGTATGCAAGTATTCTTGCTGGTTTTTGTGATGTCAAGGCTCCTATGTTTCCCATAAGCATGGAAATTACTGCAAGGGTTCCAACAATCAAAACCGGAATGAAACTACCTGTTGAGGTTGAGCTGATTATCTTGAAGGCAACGACAAAAGGAACGAACTTTGCTATGCTTGCTATTATTGATACAGGAATGGGATCGGCAGAATCAAAGACATCGGGCACCCACTCATGGAACGGGGCAACTCCAACCTCTATTGCAAGTCCCAGGATTAGCATTGTGAAACCAACATAGTACAAAGCCTCTGCAGAAGTGTACTTTGAGTGAACCATTAGGACAGAGCCGATTATGAAGAGAACGGTTGCAATCACCATGAATGTTATGTACTTTACACCAACCTCCATTCTAATCCTGTCATCGCTTGCCATAACAAGCATGTACGTTGGTACGCTAGATGCTACAAACATGGCAAGGAGAAATGCAAGATTCTGGGAGTAGAAGGCATAGATTGTTGAGACGAATATCAAGCCCACAAGTCCGTAGTCCACACCTCTCAAGAATCCCTTCATGAGATCGAGTGAAGCCAAGTTTAATAGAGCTATTATCAAAACAAGCATGAGCAATGGGTTGTTTATTGCCATTATGAACACAGCCAAGAGTGCTCCTGCAAGTCCGGCATACTTGAATCTGAATGAGATGGCTGAGGTGATGCTCAGCACAAGCAGAGAAACTATTGCCAGCTCCATTTACAACCACCCCGCCGCTGAAGATATCAAGAGTGCAAGCAGAACCAGCCCAACCACCATCTTTGCATACCTCTCCAAACTTCCGTCCTGAATTCTTCTTATAGCTATTGAGAGAATTTCGAAGATGTCCGGAATTATTGAGTGGGTTATGTTGTCGATGAGCTTGCTGAAGCTATCCAGAATCTCTGCAAAGAACCAGCCTATTCTTGATGCAATGTAATCGTTCAATGCCATGACATACACTCTATCATACAAAATCCTCCCAACAACAGACTCGTATTCAGGCTTTACAAAACCTGCAACGTAGCTTCCAGATACAATCAAACCAACTGCAAATGACGTTATTGCAATTCCAGCATGCAGAAATTCGCCGGAATGTTCATCCAGCCCTGAGTATATCGAGAAGAGTAGGAGGATGAGCATGGATGCCATAAGGGTGTAGGCTAGCTTCATCAATCCACCACCATGGAGATGGAGGTGAACATGCCTTCCCTTCCAGAAGTTGAGGGTGAAGAACTTTGCCAGAAAAGCGGAATAGATCGCAGATATCGCTATCAAAAGCAGTAAAGGTAGATAGGAGAAATGAGGGATTAGCTCGTGCAGTGCCTCATCCATTGCTGACTTTACCCAGTATGCAGTCAAAGGTGGAATTCCTGCCAAAGTTATTGTGGCAAATAGCGTTACAATCGCTGTTAGTTTCATCTTGCTGAAAACCTCCCTATCTCCTCCTAGAAATCTGTCGTGGGTTTCATGAATCAAATGCCCAGCAACAAGGAAGAGTGTTGCCTTTGCAAACGCATGGGTTATGAGATACCAGAACGCAACAATTACGCCAAGCTCTCCGACCCAGTTGCTTGATGCAGATACAGCAAACATCAATCCAAGACTTGACATTGTTGAGGCTGCAAGCAGAACCTTTCTCTCTCTGCTTGCTAAAGCTACGGAGGCTCCATAAAGGCTGCTTATAAGTCCGAGGAAGAGAACAGCAGTGTAAATGATCTCAACTCCGGGCAGATGAATTTCCCAGGGCTTTATGTACCAGCTTATTCTCATGAAAAGATATGTTCCTGCGGCAACCATTGTTGCAGAATGTAGCAATGCCGAGACTGTTGTCGGGCCAGTCATTGCTGTCATGAGCCACTCGCTAAAGGGGAGTTGAGCTGATTTTGTGAATGGTCCCATCAGGAATGCAA
>WAJY01000136.1 GCA_015523645.1 Geoglobus sp.
AACTCTAGTCTGTATCTCCGGCATTTCATCAAGCAACTCAACCTCCGCATTCAGCGCTCCTGAAATGTCCCTAGTATCAAGTCTCTCATCAACAAATATCATTAACTTGCCGAGAGGAGCGTTTAAAGCCATGCCATTATCGTGCTTGTATCTCCTAACAACCTCAACAATGCTCTTCATAATTTCTCCCCTTCTCTCTGCCTCCTCATCTATAAACTCCTCCTCAACCTCTGGGAATTTCTGGAGATGGACACTCTCACCTCCGCACAGAATCTGCCAAGCCTCTTCAGCCAAAAAAGGTGTGATCGGTGCCATCATCCTTATCATACAGGACAGCACCTTAAAGAGTGTGTACTTGGCAGAAAGCCTTTCTTCCTCGCTTCCTGAATAGAGTCTGTTTTTCACAAGCTCTATGTAGTTGTCAGCAAGCTCATACCACGTGAATCCTCTAATTGCCTTCAAAGCCTGGCTGAAGTTGTAGTTCTCCATTGCTTCATCAACAACTCCGATAATCCTGTTAAGCTTTGATAGTATCCATCTATCAGCGTCTCTCAGATACTTCTTATGAGAGTCGTCAAACCTGTAGTCCTTCAAATGTGTCATTGCAAATCTTAAAATGCTCCAGAATTTTTGCTGGAATCTTGAAGCTGAAATTACCTCCTTCCAGCTAAAGGCTACATCTGTCCCTATCACTCCTCCAATTGCAGCCCACTGCCTCATCGCATCTGCGCCATACTTTTCAACAACCTCTTCAGGAGTGATTACATTGCCAAGGCTCTTGCTCATCTTCCTTCCATCCTCTCCAAGAACCATTCCGTTAATGACTATCTCGCACCATGGAATCTGGTTAACTAGAGCCAGACTTCTCAGAATTGTGTAAAAAGCCCAGGTTCTTATGATATCATGCCCCTGTGGTCTGAGATGGGTTGGATACTCCATCAGTTTTTCAGGCCATCCTGTAATTGCTAGAGGTGTGATGCTTGAATCCATCCATGTGTCCAGAACATCATCCTCTCCCAAAAATTCATCAGCTCCGCACTTTGGACATGGTTCCTTGGGCTTGTCTTTTGTCGGATCAACAGGCAACCACTCTTCCTTTGCAACTATCATCTCCCCACAATTCTTGCAATACCACACCGGGATTGGAGTGGCAAAAACCCTCTGTCTGCTTATGACCCAGTCCCATTCCATGCTGTTAACCCAGCTCTCAAGCCTGGAAAACATGTGCTCGGGAACCCATTTTATCTCCCTCGCTCTCTCAAGTATCTTTTTCCTATCAATTTTAACAAACCACTGCTTTTCGGCAACAATCTCAACAGGGGTTTTGCACCTCCAGCATACTCCGATGTTGTGCTCAACTTCTTCCTGTTTGAGAAGCTTTCCCTCCTTTTCCAAATCCTCCAATATCCTTGCCCTCGCCTCTGATATTGTCAGCCCTTTATATTTGCCAGCCTTTTCATTGAGTCTTCCATCCCTCGTAAGCACATCTCTCAACTCAAGTCTGTGCTTTTTCCACCACCTAACATCCTGCCTGTCTCCAAACGTGCAAATCATGACCATTCCAGTTCCAAAGCTTGGATCCACCTCATCATCAGCTATAATCCTAACCTCATGATTTGTTCCGGGAACTCTAACAATCCTTCCAACAAAATCCCTATACCTCTCATCTTCCGGGTTCACAGCTATGGCTACACACGCAGGAATGAGCTCGGGTCTTGTTGTTGCTATTATAACGTCCTTTTCAAACTCTATGTAATTAAGCTTTGTTTTCCCAGATCTGTATTCTATCTCCGCCAGTGCAATGGTTGTCTCACATCGCGGACAGTGAATTACCGGATGCTCATCTCTGTAAATCAATCCGTCATTGTACATTCTAACAAAGCTGATCTGTGTTTTCTTGAAATATTCCGGATACATCGTGATGTATTCCTTGCTCCAGTCTATGCTAAATCCCAGCCTCCTCATTGTCCTCTTCATCTTCTCGATGTTCTCTTCAGTAAACTTTACACAAAGCTCCCTGAATTTTTCTCTAGAAACATCACTCTTCTTTATCCCATACTTCTCCTCCACCTTTACCTCTGTTGGCAGTCCATGACAGTCCCAGCCCTGCGGGAACATCACCTCATATCCCTTCATTCTTTTATAGCGAGCTATGAAGTCTATGTAGCACCAATTCAGGGCATTCCCAATGTGGAATGTTCCGGTTGGATAGGGAGGAGGAGTGTCTATTATGAAGTGAGGCTTTTTTGAGCTCCAGTCAAAGTAATACATCTCGTCTCTCCATCTCTCAACCCACTTTTCCTCAACAGACTTTGCATCGTACTCCTTATCCATCTGCCTCACCTCACATAGTTTGTCAGCCTTCCTATTCCTTCAATTTCAACGACGATCTCATCCCCTCTCTTCAACTTTCCAACACCAGCGGGAGTTCCTGTGGCAATAACATCACCCTCTTTTAGTGTTAAAATTGAGGAAACATGAGAAACAAGACTGTAAACATCAAAAACAAGGTTTGAGGTATTGGAATTTTGAACAAGTCTTCCATTGAGATAAGTTCTTATTCCAAGATTTTTAGGGTTGAGTGATGTGGAAATGTAGGGACCGATTGGGGAGAATGTGTCAAATGACTTTGCAAAGCTCCACTGCCATCCTTTTTGCTGGAGGTCTCTTGCTGTGACGTCGTTGAAGCACGTGTAACCGAGTATGCAATCTGCTGCAGATTCAACATCGGCATTTCTGCATTTCCTACCGATTACGATTGCAAGCTCGCCCTCATAATCAACTCTCTCACTCCTTTCAGGAAGAACTATGAATTCCTTATCACCGATAACAGATGATGGTGACTTCAAGAACAAAACAGGTTCCTCCGGAATTTCCATATTGAGCTCTTTGGCGTGGTCTTTGTAGTTCAATCCCACTCCAACTATCTTTTCCGGTTTCACTGGAGGAAGAAACTTTACCTCATCGATGCTAAACTCAAGCCCGTCAATCCTTATTCTTCCATTTTCCAACTCAAAATAGCCATCATACAACTCTCCCCTTGCAATGAACTCACCGTAAGCGATCATGATCTATGGGTCAGGTTCCCAAAATATATTGATTTCTATGCCTAATTTCCAAAACTGTTTTTATTCAGCATCAAAAGTGTTTTTATGATTGTGGTTTTGTCAGGAGGCACAGGCACCCCAAAGCTCTTGGCTGGAATGAAAGATGTTTATCAAGAATTCTCAGTAGTTGTTAACACTGCAGAAGATCTATGGATTTCCGGAAACAAAATCTGTCCCGATATTGATTCAGTCATCTACGCCCTTGCTGGAGTTATAGATGAAAAAAAATTGTGGGGAATCAAGGATGACACGTTTATAACACACTTAGAGCTGAAAAAGCTGGGATTTGATGAATTCATGATGATAGGTGACAGGGATAGAGCAACACACATAATGAGGAGCGAACTGCTAAGAAGAGGATTTACCCTTAAGCAAGCCACAGATAAGCTGAGAGAATCTTTCGGGGTTAAGCAGGAGATTTTTCCGATGAGTGAGGAGGAGGTATCAACTTACATCCTCACAGACAAGGGTTGGATGCACTTTCAGTTTTTCTGGGTAAAGGAAAAGGGAGAGCCTGAGGTGTATGACATTAAGATAAGGGGAATCGAGAAAGCAAAGCCTTCAATGGGCTTGATAGAGACCATAAAAAGAAGTAAAGCTGTTATTATCGGTCCAAGCAATCCTGTCACAAGCATAAACCCGATTCTCATGGTTTATGGAATAAAGGAGGCTATTAGAAAGAAGAAAACTGTAATTGTTTCCCCGATTGTTGGTAAAAAACCATTAAGCGGTCCTGCAGGCAAGTTTTTGAAAGCCCTTGGGTATGAAGTCAGTCCAAAAGGTGTTATAGAATTCTATGGGGATTTGGCTGATCTCTTTGTTGTTCATATTGGAGATAAATTTAGATCAGAGACTTGCGAGGTGGTTGAGGAGAATATAGTAATGAAGAAGAGAGAGGATGCAATAAGACTTTCAAGGGCTATTCTCGAACTTCTTTGAAATATTTTTCCAGAATTTTTTTCTGCCCCCTTCTCAGGATCTCAGAGAGTGTTGATGAGGCTATTCCAAAGTGATCTGCTATTTCCTCAAGTCTAATCTTCTTTGGATAGTCAAAATATCCTTTTTCAAGGGCATATCTCAGTATCTCTTCTTCTCTATACGTTGTCTCGGTTTTTGCAGGTTTGCCCT
>WAJY01000137.1 GCA_015523645.1 Geoglobus sp.
CTTGATGCAGAGCATGAGAATCAGATAGAGGTTGTTGCCGTATCAAGGATAGATGAGGTTTTAAAACACAGCCTTGTGGACTGTGAGAAGAAGAGCAAACTCCTCGAAAGACTGAACTCAATAAACTCATTCTAGATTATCTTTGTGCAATTCTGGATCTTCCAAGAGGTAAAAACCTAGCCACCTCATCTGGAGTTGCAATTCCTCTTACAATGTGTTTTTCATCACTCCTAGCCATTTCAACAAGCCTCTTGGCTACAATGACGCTCATCCTGTTGAAGTCTATTTCACCGATCTCTATAACAACAAAGTAATCGCAGTGCTTTCTAACACCTTCTAGCGGACCGCCCATCAGCCTCAGGTTTTCCAAGTCTACTCCGATTCCTGCATTCATAACAACGCTCACGTAATTTCTCTTCCCCTGAATGAAGAAACTTCCCCTTGGAAGATACTCTCCAGCTCTTGCAGATTTCTTCACTTGCTCAGGAAAGACATAGTAAACTTCCCCGCTGTGCTTTCCTTCCTTCCACAAAGCTGAATATATTCCTGCAAACTGGCAAGCCTCTCTTATACTTGCATCTCCGGCTTTCTTTCCGTTTTTCAGGATAGTTGCTGCTCCTCCGGGTGTCTCTGTGTGAAAGAAGAGGTCATTTTTTTCCATGTGTTTAGAGACTATCTCCTCATTCATCTCGGCATTCCTTCCGCCTATAACTAGGAAACCCTCAGAGGTTATATACCATCTGTATTTCTCATACCACTGCCTCTTTCTTGCAACCCTTATTCCTGTCAGAAACTTTGACTCCTTTTCAACATCTTTCAGCTCATCTCTAGTCCTTTCAATCGCCCTTAAAACACCCTCCAACTTCTCTCTTGATTTTTTTGCCCTGTTGTAATACTCCTCTGCAATCTCTGGAAGGGATCTGTCCAGCCAAATCTTGAATGTCAAGCTGTCAAGTTCAACCTCTATTGCGTTCTCCTCAGGTATAACTCCCCTTATCTCCTTTAATCTTCCTTTTTTGTGCTGATCTTCAAGAATTCTCATTATCTCATCCCACTTCTTGGTCTCCCTGATTGTTCTGAATGCAGATTGTATCTTTTCAATTCTGCTGTAGTTCTCGTATATGTATTCAGCAATTCTCCTGTTGGTTTCAACATCTCTCAAAAATCTCTCTTTTGCCTCCAACTGGCTTTTCAGCCTCGCATTAAGTCTCTCAACCCTCTCATTCTTTTTCTCATCAGCTTCAAATCTCTCAGCAGTCTTCCAAGAGTAAAAGGAATCTATGGCTAAATAAAGGCTGTCAAAATACTTTTTCTCAGCATTTTTGTATCTCAAAAGCTCTACTGGCTGGAAATCAACGTATTTACCATCTTCTAAAATTATGTGTGGTTTCACACTTTTGAAAGAATATAGGTCTCTTATTGCCTCAGCGATTCTCTTTATCTCATCCTCTGAAAGCTCATCACCCTTTTTGTTCTTGTCAACCCCTGCTCTCTCCAAAATTTCTTCAGCATAAACCCCTCCTGTGCCGAGTTTTACTGCAATTGTCTTCACAATCTCTTTTTTTTCCAGCATCTCCTTTAGATGATCCTCTTTCAATTCAGCAGGATTTATTCTGACCTCAGGAAATTTATACGCCTCTCCAATTTTTACATTGTGTTTTAGTGGCATTATAACTCTGAAATCCTCATCCAAGAGTATTACATTTCCCTTTGAAAAGAGCTCAGCTATGATATGCTTTTTCTTCTCCCTCTGAAAACTCAAAATAACAATTCTGTCAAAGTTATGTTGCTTTACATCAACGAGCCTACCACCTTCCAGATGTTTTCTAAGAAGCATGGCAAATGACGATGGGAATCTTGGACTCTCCTTAGGAAAAGAGGTTGGATGAAACCTTACACCTGCCTCAATGACAAGATCCATTCTTCTATCTCCCCTAAGCTTGAACCTCACTTCATCTGGAGGGTAGTGATATATCTTGTCGACCCTTAATCCAATAACTTGGCTCCTTATCTCATTTAATAGAATTGCGATCTCAAATGATGACATTGAACGCATATCCAATTGTTTTTCTGCAAGATTAATATTTTTAACGAGTTCAGAAAAGCTTATCTTTGAAAAGGAGAATCTAGTTTTGATGAGCAGAGCAGAAAAACTAACAGATCAGATTTTAGAAAAGCTGAAAAACAGTGATGTGAGGGTAAAAAGGGAGGATATTCTCAAGAGAATGAGACTTCTTGTTGAGGAGTTTAAAGTTCCGGAAAGTGAGGCTGTAAAAACAATAATGAACTACCTAGTAAAAGAATATGGTGTTCCCAGGGAAGAGCTTTTTGAAAGGGAAAGCCCACTCGTTAAAATATCTGAGATAGTGAAGCCAAATCAGTGGATAAGCCTGAAAGCAAAGGTCGTCCAGCTCTGGGATTCAAACTCACCAAATGTCTCTCAGGTGGGATTGATAGGCGATGAAACCGGAATTATCAAGTTTGTGATATGGGCAAAGGCTGGAATGAATGAGGTTGAGGAGGGTAAAAGCTATCTTTTTAAGAATGTTGTTACTGACAGCTTTCAGGGAAGGATGCAGGTTAACATTGGGAGAACAAGCAAAATCGTTGAAATTTCAGAGGAAATTAACCTTCCACCGAGAGAGATGGAGATAATCGGAGCTATTGTTTCATTTCAGCAAAACAGCGGGCTTATTAAAAGGTGCAACATTTGCAAGAGAGTTCTGAGCAAGGGTTTATGTCATGAGCACGGAAAGGTTGAGGGATACGACGACCTCAGGGTAAAGGCTGTTTTAGACGATGGATTAAATTCCTATGAGATCATACTCAATGAGGAGAACATCAAAGAGCTTGTAGGGATGAGCCTTGAAGATGCGATTAGAATTGCCCAAGAAAACCTTGACAGAAATTCTGTGCTTTCTGAATTGAAGCAGAGATTGCTTGGAAGATACTTTGCTGTGAAGGGGATAAGGGGTGGAAGGTATCTCTTGGTTAGGGATATAAGCTTCCACAAACCTGAGAGCAAGGATTTTGAAGAACTTCTGGAGGCATTGGTATGATAAGGAAGAGGGAGGTTGCGAAAAGGGTTTTCAGCTTTGAGTTCAGCAGATCCACCCATCAGATTCAGGGAGATGGTGTTGTAAAGTATTTGCTCACACCTCTTGGAGAGAGACTTAACAGGGTTTTTATTGTTGGAGTTTTGCTGGAAAAAGAGGAGATAGGGGCAGACACGAACTTCTGGAGATTGAGAGTTTCAGATCCAACAGGAAGCTTCTATGCAACCGTTGGAAAGTTTCAGCCAGAAGCCCTTGAAATTATTGGAGATCTTAATGTGCCAGAGCTTGTTGCCATTGTTGGAAAGCCAAGGGTGTTTGAAGGTGTGAGCAGAAAGCTCATATCCCTGCGCCCTGAAAACATCGCAGTTGTTGACCTTGCAGTGAGAGATTACTGGGTACTTGAAACAGCCAGAAGGACTCTTGAGAGAATAGAGGCAATGGAGAAGAGGGAGAATGAGGATGCAAAGCTTGCGTGGCAGATATACAATCCGGATCTCAACGAGTATATTGAGGTTGTTAAAAAGGCACTGATGAGTGTAAAAGAGGATGTGGAGGTAATGGAAAAAATTGAAGAGCCAGAAAGGGCTGAAGAGGAAGAAGAGTTTGATTTCACTGGATTTGAATTTGAAGAAGAGGAATTTGATCTATCTGACCTGCTTGAAGAGTAAAAACATCATTTTTTTATACCTTCTGCAATGCATTTCATCATGAACTTTACCGCAGATGTGATAATAAGTCTGAAAAAAGGTGTTGCAGACCCGGAAGGTGATGCCACAAAAAAAGCCCTCAATCTTTTGGGTTTCAGGAATGTAAAAAGGGTTTCTTCCATGAAGGTTTTCAGAATAGAGCTTGAGGCAAAGTCCAGAAAGGATGCTGAGAACATGCTTGTTGAGATGTGTGAGAGACTGCTTGCAAATCCGGTGATTCAGGATTTTGATATAAGGTGGGCTGATTGAGATGTTCAAGCTCCTTTATTCAGATCCCGAGGTTTATGAGGTTGAGTTGCTCAATGCAAGTGATAAGGAGCTGCTGAGGATAAGCGATGACCTGGGTTTGAACCTCAGCCTGGATGAGATGAGGAGAATAAGGGAGTACTTTAGGAGAGAGAATAGAAACCCGACTGACATAGAGCTTCAGTCTCTTGGACAGGCTTGGAGCGAGCACTGCTGTTACAAAAGCTCCAAACACTACCTAAGGAAATACTTGCTAAACTTCAATTCTGAATATGTGATCTCAACAAGTGATGATGCTGGAGTTGTGGAATTTGATGATGAACATGCATACGTTGTGGCATTTGAAAGCCATAACCATCCGTCTGCAATCGAGCCCTATGGAGGTGCAGCAACAGGAATCGGTGGAATACTGAGAGATGTTGTCTGCATGGGTGCTCAACCTGTAGCTCTTATAGATCCTTTATTTTTTGGAAATCCGGAAATAAAGCATGA
>WAJY01000138.1 GCA_015523645.1 Geoglobus sp.
GATGTATGCTAAGACTTAGAAGAGGTGTTGCTATGGGTCAGATACCAGTTGTGCACATTCATGAGGAAGACTTTGTATGGCGTCCAGGATTGATTGATGAAGAGGATACAGTTGAGGAAGCAACAAAAAAACTCGCTGAGACTTTTATTGGTATCAGAGTAAAGGAAAAACCGGGAAAAGAACTAAGGATAACACTGGTTGATGGATGGCCTGCCAAAGAGGAAAAGCTTCTTGATCCTAAGATGAAAGTAAAGGAGGCAATTGAGCCACTATCTGTTTTAAGATTGATTTGGTGGCCAAGGGATTAGGGGGTAAATCCATGGAGGACGGATTTGTCAAGGTTTGCTGTGAAGACGATATCTGGGATGGGGAGATTGTAGGGCATAAAATAAAGGGCTATGAAATAATACTTGTAAAAATAGATGGAGAAGTGAGAGCTTACTATGGACTTTGCCCCCACACCTTAGGCAGAATGAAAGAAGGGTTCATCAACAATGATGGGCAGATAGTTTGTCCAGATCATGAATGGATTTTTGATGCAAAAACTGGAGAAAGTGTAAATCCAAAGGGGACAAAACTGCCATCTTTTGAGGTGAGAATTAAGGATGGTGATGTGTATGTCAAAGTCCCAGATTTGCCAGTGAGGGAATGGCTTTCCCAAAATCTCCGCTATATGGAGAGGAGGTGATTTATATGCTGGATGCAAAGGAAAAAGAAAGGTTGGAGAGTTTGATGAAGCACAATTTTGTAGGACCAATCTTACAAGCTGGTGATTTTGCTGAAGCTGTGGTTGAGGCATTGAAGAAAGACAATCCAGACAAAGAGATTACTGTTATCAAGAGAGCATCATACATCAGGGTTTATGGTGAATCTCCAATAAGACTTACAAAGAAAACACTTGAAGAGGAATGTGGAAGACAGGTCGATTTTCCAGGGGAAGTGGAAGTGAATTTGTCATCCTTTACAGGCAGAATAAAGCCGGGAAGTGAGGAAATAATATGGTATTTTGAGTCAAAGATGTGAGGTGATATCATGGGGAAGGTTATATACAGAACTTGGCCTGCTTTGGAGAAGAAGCTTAAAGGTAAGAAACCAACTGAATACCAGATAACGACATACAAACTACATTACCATTTTGTAGGGCACGATAAAAAGCCCAGAATGGAGATAGATCCAGAATACAGGATGGTCAAGTGGTATGAGAAATACAGAGAGGGATCAAGTTTTAGAGTTGATGACTGGGATGACTTTGAGGATCCAAATCAGGTTGTATACTGGCATTACAACATAAAAAGTGACAATTCAGAGAATTTCATTGATCATCTCCTCGAAGAGACAGAGGTTAACAATTACGATGAAAATTTAAGCCTAGAATGGTTGAGACACATAGCTGGATTCTATGGTGTTATGAGGTATCCCTACCATGCTTTGCAGATGATAAGCATGTATGTTGCGCAGATAGCTCCTGCTAGCTCGATAACAAATTGTCATGCTTTTGAAGGTATGGACAATCTCAGGATACTTCAGAGGATAGCATACAGAATAGCGATGCTGAACAAAACACACCCAGAACTTGGATTTGGACAGAAGGATAAAGAGAGATGGGAGAAGGATAAGATGTTTCAGCCTCTTAGGGAGGTAATAGAGAAAGCCTTGATTGTATATGACTGGGGAGAGAGCTTTTCAACTTTAAATTTAGTTCTAAAACCTCTGATAGACGAGCTATTTCTGGTGCAGTTCTCCAAGCTATGTTTGATGAATGGGGATCACGTATTGGCAGACATGAACGGAAACTTCTATCTCGACACTCTCAGAAACTACAGGTGGATTAAAGCCTTGGCAAAATTCAGCATTGAAAGAAATCCGAACAATGAAAAAGTGCTTGAAAACCATGTAACAAAATGGGCGCCAAAAACAATCAAAGCGTTAGAATCTTTCGAGCCAGTTTTCAAAGATGCACCCAAGCCAATGGATTTTGCTGAAGTCATGAACTCACTCAATGAAACGTATCACTCTTTCCTGGTTGACTGTGGACTCTCTGGGTGGGAGAGATGAAAGCGGCATTGCTAACAGAATTCGGTAAGGTTGAAGTTAGAGATGTGGATGTTCCAAAAATAAATGAGAAAGAAGTTCTCATTGAGGTTCAAGCCTGTGGGGTTTGCAGAAGTGACTGGCATCTTTGGAGAGGTGATCCATCCCTTGTGATGTACATGGAGTGGTCTGGTGGCAAGTTGCCGATAATCATGGGGCACGAGGTTGTTGGCATTGTAAAAGAAACTGGTAGTGAGGTTAAAAATGTAAAAGAGGGTGAGATGGTAGTTGTTCCTGCATCCAGCTCAGGAGACAGCAGATCTTGCACGTTTTGCATGAATGGATTGTCAAACATCTGTGAGCACCTCTGGATTCCAGGATTTGGAACAGATGGAGGA